>JAFVSF010000229.1 GCA_017503885.1 Clostridia bacterium | reverse complement strand
TCAAAGAGGCGTTTAATTTCAAAGCGGCATTTGGCGGTGTTACGGGCTATGGTATTATGAAGGCAATGCAGTTCGGTTTCTCGAGAGGCGTTTTTTCGAACGAAGCAGGTCTCGGAAGCGCGCCCATCGCTCACGCGGCATCTAGTACCAAAGACCCTGTAAAACAGGGACTTTGGGGTATGTTTGAAGTTTTCTTTACCACTATTATAATATATTTTTGAGTCATTAACGTAATAATCTTTATCAATACTTATTTCTTTAACTGTCTTTGGAATGGAGAAGTTCTTTGGCGTATAATTTTTATAAAGGTTTTCACATACGTCTTTTACTATTTGCGTGGGGTAGTTGCCTCCAGTTATAGAGTTTGACATTAAACTGCCGTCTGCATAGCCAAGCCAAACAGAAATGGTATGACTTGTAGTATAAGCGATGCAATAAGCATCGAGGTTTCCTTTTTCATTTCCGTTAGTTCCTGTTTTTGCACAAATTTCATAGTTTAAATCACTTAAACGGCTTGCCGTTCCATATTTTGCACAACTTTTTAGCATATCGTTTATTAAAAAAGTTGTTGACTCACTAAAGACTTGTTTAGTAAGATAATTGCTTTTGTATATTTCTTTTCCCTTGCTATTTACAATTTTATCAATTAAACAACTTTTTCTATAACCTCCATTATTAGTAAATACGCTATAAGCATCTGACAATTCTTGTAAAGTAATTCCTCCAGAAAGGTTACCAATAGCAATAGATAAATCTTCATTTGTATAATCAACGTTTAACTTTTGTGCATAATATTTAATTTTATCTAAGCCAAGCATACTGCCGATTTTAATTGATGGAACGTTTAAACTTCTTACAAGACAATCTTTTACGCTTACGTACCCATAATATTTTTGATTATAGTTAGACGGCTTATACCCATCAAAATTTGTTTGCTCATCTAAAATTTTAGTTGCAGGGCATATTAAATCCTCTTCAATAGCAGGGGAATATATAAGCCATGGTTTTGCCGTAGATGCAGGGCATCTTTTTATACTTCCTACGTTGGTTTTATACGCTAAAATTTTTCCATCTGCATTATCCGTTATTAAAACTGAATAATCACAAGATAGACCATACTTTGAAATATTGGGTATCATATTTATATAATTTTTATCAACGTTCGTATATATTTTATAACCGTTTAAATCGCTTACGCTATTTGTATTTAATATTGATAAAGCCTCGCTTAAAACCTCGTTATAAAGAGTGTTATCATTTTCATAATATGTGTCATAATTTATTATAATCTCTGCATTTTTCGCTTTTTCGTATTGACTATAATCTATATAACCTTGCTTATACATTTCATATAAAATCACACCTTTTCTTTGAGTTGATTTTTCAAAATTTTTATAAGGACTATACAGGTTTGGGGCTTTAAGACAGGCTATTAACGTTGCCCCTTCTTCTATAGATAAATTAGAAACTTGTTTTCTAAAAAATTTTTCAGATGCTGAAGCAATCCCGTATGCACCTTCGCCAAAATAAACTGTATTTAAATATGCCTCTAAAATTTGCTCTTTACTAAGTTTTCTTTCAATTTCTACTGCAAGTCGCATTTCTTTAAGTTTTCTATTTATAGTTTTTTCGCCATTAAGATAGGTGTTTTTTACTAATTGCTGTGTAATAGTAGAGCCACCTTGTTTTGGTTTTTTAGTAAATACGTTATTTTTTAAAGCCCTAAAAATACTTTTTAAATCAACTCCAGAGTGTTTATAAAACCTTTTGTCTTCTATTGCAATCAATGCATTTATGACGTGATCAGGTATTTTATCAAAACTAACGTAACTAGAATTATTAGTTCTTTTTATTTCATCTCCATTTTTATAGCACAAAACTAACGTTGATTCGTTTTGTTTTAATTTGCTCAAATCAAGATTTACACTCTGTGTAATAGCAAGAACAATGGAAAATGTAGTAAATGATATTATAAAAACAACGATTAACAGATAAGAGACTATTTTAACAACTTTTTTCATTTGATTTTAGTATGTAAAAACTAACGTTTAATATTCTTTAAATTTACATTTTAAACGCTTGAAAATTTATCTTGTTTTTAGTATAATACTTTTATGAGTAAGAATTACATTATTTATACGTACGGTTGCCAAATGAACGTACACGAATCGGAAAAAATAGCAGGTATTTTGTCAAGCAAAGGCTATACTAAATGCGACAAATCAGAAGATGCAGACGTTATCGTTTACAATACGTGTTGCGTTAGAGAAAATGCAGAGCAACATGCTTTTGGCAACATTGGTATGATTAAAAAACTTAAAAAACAAAAGAAAGATTTAATAGTTGCAGTATGCGGCTGTATGACTCAACAGGGTAATTTTGCTGAAAAACTTTCTTCTATGTTTCCATACGTCGATATAATTATCGGCACTTTTAACATGGATAAATTTGGCGAAATTTTAGATAAAAAACTCAATTCAAAGAAAAGAATTGTTGAAATTTTAGATAAAAATAGACCTATTTGTGAAAGTGTAAAGCCTCTTCGTTCTAGTTATCCAAATGCTTGGGTTAACATTATGTACGGCTGTAACAATTTCTGTTCGTATTGCATCGTGCCTTACGTTAGAGGTAGGGAGAGAAGTAGAACGCTTGATAACGTTTTAAATGAAGTTAAAAGTTTAGTAGAAAGTGGTTACAAAGAAATAACGCTTTTAGGTCAAAACGTAAACTCTTATGGTAAAGACTTGGGAGACGGAACTTCATTTGCAAAATTAATTGATGAAATTGCAAAAATTGAGGGTAAATTTAGACTTAGATTTATGTCTAACCACCCAAAAGATATTACCGAAGACGTTGTTAAGGCTATCGCAAACAATCAACACGCTTGCAAATCTATTCATCTTCCTGTTCAATCGGGCTCAACTCGTATTTTATCACTTATGAATAGAAAATACACAAGGGAGCAATATTTAAGCGAAGTAAAAATGATTCGCTCAATTATTCCAGACTGTGCATTGACAACTGATATTATAGTTGGTTTTCCAACCGAAACTGAAGAGGACTTTTTAGATACAATGTCGCTTGTAGAAACTGTTGGATACGACGGAGCGTTTACTTTCGTTTATTCTCCAAGAGAAGGCACGAAGGCTGCCGAAATGGAAGACCAAATACCTGCCGAAGTTAAGAAAGATAGAATTATGCGTCTAGTTGACCTTCAAAACGAAAGAAATAGGGTTGACTCACTTAAATACGTAGGCAAAACCATAGAAGTTTTAATTGAAGATTACGACCAAAAGAAAAATGCGTATATGGGTAGAGATGAAAGAGGAAGAATGGCTTACGTAGAATTCACCAAAAATATAGTAGGTAAGTTTGTTCAAGTTCAGATAACCTCAACAGGAGGAATGTCTTTGCTCGGTAAAGTAGTAAAGGTTGAAGAGGAGATGTAATTATGGCATTATCACCAATGATGACTCATTACAAAAAGATAAAAGCCCAATATGCAGACTGCATAATATTTTACCGTCTGGGTGATTTTTACGAGATGTTTTTTGAAGATGCTGAAAAAGCGTCCCAAATTTTAGATTTAACGTTGACAGGTAGAGATTGTGGCGACAAACAACGTGCACCAATGTGTGGCGTTCCGTTCCATGCTGCAGACGATTATATTGCAAAACTTGTTGAAAACGGACAAAAAGTAGCCATTTGTGAACAATTAGAAGAGCCAACGCCTGGTAAAAAACTAGTTGAAAGAGACGTTATAAGAATAGTATCGGCAGGAACATTAACAGAAGAAAATTTAATTGATGAAAAGAAAAACAACTATATTTTATCAGTTTATTCTAATGGCACGAAATGTGCATTTGCTTGGTGTGATATAACTACTGGACAGTTTTACGTTAGAAAATGCACTAAAAGTGACTATCTTACTGAACTTTTCGACAACTTGGTAAGAATTTCTCCATCTGAAATAATCGCTAATAAAGATTTAGTAATTGAATCAAAAAATTTCCCAATAGTAAAACACGGTGTAGTTCCTTGTTTTTCATTTTTTGATGAAAAAGAATTTACTGAATATTTAGCAGAGGACGTTATAAAAGAGCAGTTTGCCGTTAAGAGTTTATCTGCCTACGGAATTGAAAATGAAAGCGAAATGATTTCAGCTTGCGGCTCGCTTGTTTCTTATCTTAGAAAGACTCAAAAACACGCCCTTAAGAATATCAACGGCGTTACAGTTGAAACTTCTAGCGAATTTATGGTTTTAGACTCCATTGCACTTCGCAATTTAGAACTTGTCAAGTCTATGAGAGACAATAAGTCATACGGCACGCTTTTGTGGGTGCTTGATAAAACTAGTACTTCTATGGGTGCAAGAGCATTGACAAATTGGATTTTAAACCCATTGACCGACATTAATAAAATTAATTATAGGTTAGACGGTGTAGAAGAATTTTATAAAAGCGCATTACTTCGTGGTGGTGTTACCGAGCATTTAAAATCAATAAAAGATATAGAAAGATTATCGGGTAAAATATCAAATGGCAATATCAACCCTAAGGATTGTGAAAGTTTAGGTATTTCACTTTCTGCAATGCCAAATATTAAAATGCTCCTATTAGGCTGTGAGTCTAAGATTTTAAACGACGTAAACGATAATATTTTTGATTTTTCAGACATAGTTAAACTTTTAAAGAGTGCCATAGCAGAAAATCCACCGGTTATTACAAAAGAAGGTGGGTATATCAAAAAAGGGTTTGATCCAGAACTTGATAGACTTAGAACAATCAAAGATCAAGGTAAAAATATAATTAAAGAGATTGAACAGCGAGAAAGAGAAGCAACTGGTATAAAAAATCTCCGTGTTAATTACAATAGAGTTTTCGGTTATTATATTGAGGTTACCAATTCGTTTAAAGATTTAGTTCCTTATTCTTACGTAAGAAAGCAAACGTTAACGGGGGCTGAAAGATATATCACTGAAGAACTTAAAAAACTCGAAGAAGACGTTTTAACTAGCGATGAAAAAGCAAAGCAGTTAGAACTTTCTATCTTTAACAAAATTAAAGAAGTTTTAAGTGAAAATATTAAAAAAATTCAAAGAACTGCACGTGCCGTTGCTTGTCTAGACGTTTTAGCAACTTTTGCAACCGTTGCTAAAAAGAATAATTACGTACGCCCAGAAATTATTGAAGATGAAAAGGCTACGATAAATATTGTAGGTGGTCGCCATCCCGTTGTAGAAGTGGTTTCAAAAGAGCAATTCATTGCAAACGATTCTTATCTCGACACTGAAGACAATAGAATGATGATAATTACAGGCCCAAATATGGCAGGTAAAAGCACGTATATGCGTCAAAACGCACTCATAGCAATCATGGCTCACTTTGGTTGTTTTGTACCGGCAAAATCTGCTCAAATACCTATTATAGATAGAATTTTTACTAGAGTAGGTGCAAGCGACAACCTTATTTTAGATCAAAGTACGTTTATGGTTGAAATGACTGAAGTTGCATCAATAGTACTAAACGCAACAAGTAAAAGCCTTTTAATTTTAGATGAAGTTGGTAGAGGTACTAGTACGTATGATGGGCTTAGTATCGCATG
>JAFVSF010000228.1 GCA_017503885.1 Clostridia bacterium | reverse complement strand
TCTGAAATTTCTACGATCGAATCGTCGCTCGTCATCCAGAAGATTTCTTGATTTGTAGCATCTCAGGGAATAATAGTCGCCGTAATAGGAAAAACGATTTTACCGCTCCTTAAATCATAAGTAGCGGTCGTTTTGTCAAACTCTATACCCATAACGGCAACATTTTCTGCCGCAGATGCCGTAACTGCCGTATACGGAACGAATGCGAGCAATACGCACGCAAATAACGCAACGAGCAACCCGATGATTGAAAATCTTTTTACTTGTGCTTTCATTGTTTTTTTCTCCTTTTGGGATTTTAATTTTTTTTCGTTTATGCCGATATTAATTGAATACATTATAACATTTATTTCTCAACCAGTCAATACGATACTATAATGGAATCGATTTCATAATTATTTAGAATAAAGAGTGATTTTTGGCACTATAACGTGTGCTTGTCTTGATACAAGTGGCGTCGCTTCGCTCCGCCATAGACAAGCACACGGTTGTGCAAAAACAAAACTAAATTGCTTTGAGATAAAGCCAGCAGGGGGCGAAGTTGCACGCTAGCCCGCTTGTGCAATCTTTCGCCTATCCCTCTGGCTGAGTCCTTTATCTTTTCAAAGGCAATTATATTTTTTTAACTTTTTTCAACAAACCGTTCAATTTCGCCTGTTCTCAAGGTATATATATTGAGGGGATAAAAATTTTTTCAAGAATTTTTCGTTTAGACCGTTAAATTTTGCGTTTTTCGTGGCTATATATTGGGGGGACTTTTTCTTTGCCACAAATTCAGACATCTCTAACTTACCTAAAAGTATCGTTTTTCTATATTTTCATAACGGAAAGTGTGGATATCTTAACGGCAAAAGACTCACACCCTCAAAACAAAATAAGATAAAATCAAGTTGAATAAAAAAGGACTGAAATCGCATTCAAGGTGGCAAGCCTAATGTAAAGATTGCCGAATAAAAAAGGCGCAAACCCGTCGTCCGAGGGCTAGTATCGGATGGTGCACTTTATGGAATGGCGTAATACGTTTTCGTATTGCGTTTTTTTCATGCCTTTTGAAATAAAACAAAAGGAGGTGTCGCTATGGACAAAAATGGAATTGAGGTTATTGTGCGCGGAAACATAGATGTCAATAGCCTTAGTGAACAACAGCAGAAGGCAATTTATGCCACACTGCTAGCACGAGTTTTGTCGCTTCACAAAGAGCAACTAGAAAACGAAAAGGAGGATTAAAACATGTTTTACGAAGAGACAAAAATTTACTCAGACGGCAGTCATTATATTGCCATACCAAAGACAACAAGACCAACTAGAAAGAAGAAAAAAGCAAGCAAGGATGACATTGAATTGAAAGAAAAAGCAGACAAAGTATTTGAGGAAAACAAAGGCAAGAAAAAGGTTGAGAAGAAAGAAGAATTGATAAGGGAATTGAAAGGATATTTTAAAGATGAAAATGAGGCAAAACAATTTGCAGATGAATATATGGAAAAGCGACAAAGAAACCTTATTGAACGAAGAAAGAGATTGTCTAGGAAAATTAATATTGGAAGATGGAACTACTTTTGCACATTCACCTATGACGACAAATTACACGATGAAGAAAGTTTCAAAAAGAAACTCTCCAATTGCTTGAAGAAAATGAGTCATAGAAAAGGTTGGGTATATATCGGTGTTTGGGAACGTAGTCCAGAAAAGAACAGATTGCACTTCCACGGCGTTTTTAACATCCCTGAAGGCGCAATGGTGGGTGAGTTAATAGAAGTTAACGATTATAGTTTCAGCACTCATAAAAGGCAAACTACGACACAGAATACATATTTCAACGAAAGGTTTGGAAGGTCTGATTTCAGCCCTATCCAAAGCAGTA
>JAFVSF010000227.1 GCA_017503885.1 Clostridia bacterium | reverse complement strand
ATAAGCAATTACATATAGCACAACCAAGTGTATAGGGTAAAAACAGTAGAAAAAATATTTCATTTTACGTTTTCCCCTTTTACCTGAATACATAAGTAACAAAGGAATAGTTAAGATTGCATATTCTTGCTTAGAAAATCTAGTATAATGCGAAGCTATAGCAATGAGAACAATAGCAATCGTAGCCATAAATACACTTAAATACACGCTATCAATTTTTTGGAGCAGTTTTTGATTTTCATCTTTTGGGTCAGCATGGAAAAGTGAAACGAGAACCGGCATCATACTTCCCCAAAAGCCATAGTCTATATCAAACTTCATATTAAGGACGTACGTTATAGCGATTGAAAAAGCAAAAATTAAAAATGCAAGCAAACTCATAAGCCATTTTTTGGCAAATAACTGCTTCTTGAAATATTGCAAAGCGTAAATCATCAAGATTGAAAGAGAAAAAGTTATGAATATGCTCATATATAAACTTTTTTCTGCAACGTAGTAAACAACCTGAAAAAGAACACCTAAAATGAAAATATTGCCAAAATATTTAAATTTATTCTTTGTATACTTACACCCCTCTGCAATCATAAATGCAAATATAGGATATGCTAACCTACCAATTATACGCATGGGTTCATAATAATCAAAAAGCATTAACCCTGCATGATCTATTACCATAAATATTGCTGCTAACAATTTTAACGTGTTGCCACTAAGCACTGCAAATTTAAATTTTTTTTGTTCCATATTCTTCCTTAAAATTTCTATTAATCAACCTATACAGGCATTTTATCGTGTATAATGCTAATTTTACCGTCTTTAAATATCGCTGTTGCAATCTCTGCCTTTGCCATTGCATCAGTAGCTTCTACACCACAAATTTTTATGCTAAACTGCTCTGCATTTGGCAACGGATTATAAAGCCTTGCAACAACCTCGCCCTTGCTGTTTTTATGCAAGTTTACAAGCGAAACGTCACCTTTTACTTCAACGTTTTCAAACTTAGAATTTTCGCTACCAACAGGAAAAACGTTTACCGCATAAGGCTTTTGATTAAACTCTTCTGCCATCTTAGTAATTTGGCTTACGTCGCCTTGATACACTCTAAGATTAAACTCGTATCTGCCGCAATCAATGCGTGGCAAATATCTATCTTGTGGATAGAGTGGCTCGTTTGGAATTGGATGGAAGCAGTAGCCTGCACCCCTAACAAGAGTTAAATGTAAATAACCGTCTTGATATTTACCCGAATAAATACCGTCGTTAATTACTGAAAAGATTTTGCCGTTTTTCTCAACGCCCAACCACTTTTGGAATACAACTTCGCAAGAAGGCTTTTTCTCCCAAACGAAAGGACCGTCGCCAACTAATTCCCCACCTAAAAACTCTTCTGGCACAGGAATTTTTACACGTAAAAGTTTATTCTTTTCGGCAAACTCTGCAATGATTTTAATATCATCGTAATTATGGTTTTTATACTTATTATACTTCATAACAACGTTAGAATCGTCTAACGTGTATAACCCTTCGTAGCAAGTTAAAACTTCACCGTCTTCTATAATCCTTTCGCAAGAAATAGGCTTGTCTATCGCGCAGAAGTTTTTAACTTCTTCTGCCGTCATATTTCTAAATTCTCTTGGGTTTTTACCTACTGCTTTAAGCTCTTCTGCACTCATACCCCAAGGGTCTGCAGTATCATCATAAAGCTCAAAAACAGGCTTATAGCCAAGCTTTTGACAAATATTGCACTCTTTTGCTTCATCTTTTTTAGTTCTTGGGTCTGCAGAAACTTTAATTTCAAACCTAGTCATAGTCATAGGCTCAAGGGTTGCTTCAAACACAACTTTTTTACGCCAATCTAAGCTTAACGTTGACTCTTCTTTTATCTGTTGGCTAGGTATTTCCTTGCCCTTAAAATAAACGTGTGGATTGAATCTTATATCCGTATTCCAGTTTTGATTTTCGAGCATAAACTCTACTTCAACAGGAGTTGTCACAGCGTATGGAGAATAGTTGAAAACAAATACTGGGAATTCCTTTTCGCCCGCAGGCTTTTGGCTAGATGCCATACGTAAAAAGGCTTTTGTTCTATAATCTCTCAACACCTTTTCTGCAGCTGCCAAAGCGCAAAGACCTTCTCTTTCGCCGTTTTCTGTGCAAGAGCCCGGCAAAATATCGTGGAAAGTAGCAAGAAGAAGCTTTTTCTCTGCATCTTTCATAGCGCTATCATCAATCGCATAGCCGTTTATTGATGCCATTGCGAGCATTTTTTCGGTTGCATAGTATAAATTCTCAGTTTTTCTAAAAGACTGCTTAATACGAGCCATAGAAGAATAGCAGCCCGGCATACAAGTAACGAGTGACTCTTTTACTTCTCCAGAAATCTTTATATCGTCGTTAAACAAATCTTCTGGCGTGCTGTGAATAATAACAGTATCTTCAATTTTTAAATTTGCTATATCTCTTAAGTCTTTACGAGAAGGACCGCCGCCATGATTACCTACACCCCAAAGCGAATAGTTTACGTCTTCTATCATTTTAGACGATGTATTTTCGCCGCCGTCGCCAAGCATGCCAATTTGCCCACCTGTCGCTTCGTTATAAATTTTAGATGCAGCTTCGCCAAGCAACGTGCCGTATGACGCGCTGTTTGTAACTATTACTTCGCTACCGTCTGGCGAAGTCCATTTGAAAAATCTACCCGGATAATTATATTGAAAACCACTAGCAGGTCTGCACGTCATATATCCCTTGTATCCGTTTTTTGCAAGAATTTGAACAAGACCAACGCTATGCCCAAAAGCATCAAAATTGAGTGCAATTGTAGGCTCTACACCAAACTTTTGCTTAAAATATTCCTTACCGACGCTAATTTGTCTTACAAACGTTTCTCCTGATGGCATGTTACAATCTGGCTGCAAATACCAACCACCTGCAATCTTCCATTTTCCACGCTTAACTAAGTCTTTTATTCTTTCAAAAAGGTCTGGCGCGCACTCCTCAATCGCTTCGTAAAGCATTGCTTCGTTATGGCAAAATATATAGTCGAATTCTTCTGCAAGGTCTGCTGCAGATTTGAATGTTGCAATGGCAGATGAAATGCCTTCATCCCAAGTCCATTGCCATATTGGGTCTATGTGCGCGTTGCAAATTAAGTGAAGTTTTTTCATAGTTTAGTCCTTTAAATTGTTTATTATAAAATCTGCATCTTCTTTGGCGTAACGCGACTTATGCTCGCTCTTTAAAGCAAGCCTTTTAGCCTTGTCTATCATATATGAAATATCTATCTGTTTTGGCTTTCCTAAAAGGTTTAAAAAGTTTTGGCGATAAATTTTTTCTCTTAACTTTTCATCTAATAAAACGCCGTTAAACTGCTCGCCCAAATATTCGTGCGATTGATTAGTTTCTAAAAATTGGCGGACAAATTTAGGTCTTCTGTTAAAAGAAATCTCCCACATGTCGCCTTTAGGAAAAGCATAGAAATCAGTTCCGTAAAAGATTCTATCTTGATACTTTTTCCAAAACGGCAACCATTTATCCCACTCTTTGCTCATATTTATAAGTTGCTCGCCACCTGGCGTAATATCAAAAGCAGTATTTGGGTAGGATAAAAACCTTTCAGCATCACTTATATCATAACTAAAAAATCCAAAGTGGGCTAAAATTAGTTTTAGTTTAGGAAATTTTTGCATTACGTTAAATACTTGGTTAGTAATTTCTTCTTTAGTTGGATAAGAACTATCGTAAACACGACCTAATTTTATGGCGTCTTCACTTGCAGTAGATATATCCCAATTTTCTTTTGGGTTTGCCATATGCATAATTATTGGATAGCCGCTTTGTTCCATAAATGCAAAAAACTTATCGTAAACTATATGGTCTAACGGGATTTTTCTAGCCTTAAGAAGTGACGGATAGCCTTCTAGCATCTTAATACCGTCATAGCCAACACTAAAATACTCTTTTGCTTGCACTAAAAATTCATCTGCTAGCGTGCATAAATCTTCACTA
The DNA here is from genome assembly GCA_017503885.1 of Clostridia bacterium. Taxonomy (GTDB): domain Bacteria; phylum Bacillota; class Clostridia; order Christensenellales; family Borkfalkiaceae; genus UBA10281. The sequence goes on along the minus strand of JAFVSF010000227.1, from coordinate 1,565 downwards.
TTATACTCAAGCCCTGCAAAGGCGTATGCGTTTGGCGAAAAAGCCTTTTTAAGATAAAGTGCCTTAAGATTTTGCATATCCTCTAACGAAACTTCCTTACCGTGAAGTTCATATGGAATACTTAAAAAACAGTACTTTTCGGTATCCGTTTTTTCAAACTCCTCTTTGAAAATTTCTACAGTTTCTTTTAAAGGGATATCAAAGGTATAATGAATATGTAAATCGTAAACTTTTTCCATAATTTTCTCCATAAATATATTGTATTTTATTTACCAATCAAAGTCAACTATTTATTAAAATAGGTTAGAATATTATTGTTTTTATTAACCAATGGTCAATGGTTATACGATTTTATTTAAACGCATAATTTTTGCAAATAATGCCTTTCCTCTTTAATTTAAAAGGTAAGCATATTGAAACGAACGATGCGTTGCCCTTTTCAAAATACCTACCTTTACTACAATAAATCAGTCTATAAGTCGATTATCAATCATTTAAATCGTATTCTGTAAATAAAACTTCTTTAATTTTACCATTTTGTATACGTAACGTTTTAGCCTCAAACGGTGTAAAATCTACACTGAAACAACCTAACTTCATACAGTTTATTTCACACGAAACTGCCTTGCCTGCACACTCATAAGCACGAATTACAAAACCATCTCCGTCTTCTGCTTTCTTAAACGCCGAAAGAACAATATTCTCTTGATTAATTGCAATTCCTTGATAAGTTGTAGGTAACGTGCCGTTGTGATGGTTTTCCATAATTGCAGTTAAAGGAGTATTTAACTGCAACGCTCTTTTTGTCACGCTTGCAACGTCTTTTGTCGTTGCTGGCATCAACGCATAGGTAAACTCGCAAATACCTTGGTCGGTATAGTTCGACTCTGTACTACGCTTTAAGCCGTGGTCACAATAAATAGGACTTCTAATACCAGTTAAAGCAATCTCGTTACCATTTGCAGAATAACTATACTTGCTATCGTTAAGCACTGCAAGACCGTTACCATTATCGCCAACCATTGCCCAATTAAGTGCAGGCTCTTCTTCGCCGTTACATGGTCTTTCTAAAGTTCCGAAAGGAATTTCGTAAAGACTTGTTGGAGCGTCTGTTTTAATAGGAAAAGCAAACTTTAACATCTTGTGTTTTTCATTCCAATTAAGTTTTGCTTTGACACGCACAAAACTTTCGCCTTTATGCAAAGTGTAATACTGAGTTAATTCGGATTTTCCATAAGATAAGCAAACCTTTACAGTTTCTCTAATAACGTTGGACTCCAACTTCTCTATGCTAATTAATTCAAATTCGCCAATTTCCTTATTAAAATGATTTTTACCATGACTCCAAGTGTCGTGTTCGTTCTCATCAATAATAATGCTACGAGATGGCTTTTCAAGAACTTCCCTGCCCGTGCGTTTATCAAAAATTGAGGAAACGTTACCTTTATCATCAAAAGCAACTTTAAGTATATCGTTTTCTAAACAAATATCTTGACAAAGTTTAGCACGTTGGGAGTAATCGCCTTTAGAACGGAATACCTTGTTAAACTCGTCAGATGGCTCGT
>JAFVSF010000226.1 GCA_017503885.1 Clostridia bacterium | reverse complement strand
TACTTAATACCGCCACGGCCTACGCCGAATACGTATTCTTCAGTACCATACTTAATCTTCATACCCTTAATTGATGCAGATGCGTCAAGGTTGATAGGAATCATATCGTATTGGTTAAGAACAGCACCTTCAACAGCTGCTAAGATCTTAAGTCTGATATCAGCGTTACAAGTAGTACCAGCAGAAATCATTACGTAGTCAGAAGTTACAACACCGTTGATAACAACGTTTGCTTGAATTTCTATACCAGCAAGAGCTTCAGCACCCCATGCATATACGCTTGCTTCAAGAGTAAGTTCTTTACCATCGTTATCGGTAAGAATAACTTGGAGCATAGTAGATGAAGTATCCCAACCTGGATCGTATTGGTAATCAGGAGAAACGTAAGCTTCCATCAAACCGTATGGGTCAAGAGCTGAACCAGTCCAACCTACACCGAAGAGAACGTCTACATCGTTATCCTTAAGGAATTGAGAGAAGTTAGTTGAACCAAGAGGTTGAGATTGCTTGAATGTAAGTTTACCTTCAAGTGCAGTGCCAGTTACAGCGTCAGTCCAAACTTGTTTAAGGAGATTGTAACCGTTGTTGTAGTAAGCAGATTGACCAGAACCTGGTTGACCGATCATAATTTGTACTTCAAAGTTTTCAGAAGTGATAAGACCTTGTTCAACAGCCTTTTCGTAAGCGATATCGAAAAGTCTCTTTGCACCAGCTAAGTCATAACCAGTGATAGAGTCGATAGCTTCGTCTTTAGTTTCATATACAACGCCTACTAAATCAGTTAAGCCCCAGAATTCAAGGATAGCGTCTTTAGCTTCTTCTGTAGTTCTATATGCAGTACCAGTGTTAGGGTCAGAAATGATCATGTTGCCGTAAAGAGCCTTTGCAGTACCGCCGAGTGGGTCAAGTGCAAGAGCGTAAGCAGCACGGTCGATTGAGAATGAAAGTGCTTGACGGAACTCTTTAATAGTAATGATAGTCTTGTTAACTTCAGTACCTTCACCAAGTAAAGGAGTTGCTTCTTCTTGAGCAGCAGTAAGACCATCCTTATCTGGGTTAAGAGCTACGAACCAAGTAGAGTCACCATCTTGATAGTAGGTGTATGGGCTAGATTGATAATCTTCCATGTCAGCAGCGTCTAAGCTGTAAGCATCGAGGTCACCAGCAAGGAACATGTTAAGTCTAGTTTGGTTATCAGCAACTTGTAAAATAGAAATGTTTGTAGTTTGATAGTAGTTTGCGTTAGCAGGATCGCTATAACCGTGCCAATGTGGGTTCTTAGCAAATGCTAAAGAGTTATCAGCAACGAAACCGCTAAGTTTGTAAGGACCAAAACCAACGTAAGTATCTACAGAAGTACCGTAAGTGTTAGTGTAAACACCATCTACAACTTCATCACAAGCCTTGTAAGTTTCTGGGTGAACAAGGAAGAAGTCAGTTGCAAGTGAGTAAAGAAGATAGAAACCAGAAAGTTCGTTATCGTTTACTACGTAGAAAGTATAAGCATCAGTTTCATCAGCGAAGAAACCAACGTCTTCCCAAGCGTATGCAGGCATTTCAGCATCGTAACCAAAGAAGTCAAGTTCTTCGTTTGGTTTAGATTGCCACCAACCGATAATAGTGTTCCATACTTCTAATAATGCAGGATCAGCTTCGATTTGAGCCCAAGTCTTGCCTTGAAGATCTTTAGCGTAATCTTTAGATGGGATTGCACCGTAAGCCTTAAGAAGACCAGCCCAACCATATTCTGCATCCTTATATGAAGAGTAACCACTGCTTACACCAAATTGAGCAAAACCAGTGTTATCAGACATTAAGTCAAAGTAAACAGTAGAATCAACCTTAGCATCATCCCAAAGGTCATATTTTTCTCTTGCACTTTCAACGATTAAAGAACCTTGTAAAGCGTAAGCTTTTGCACCGTGGATAGTAAGGTTACCTTTGAAGTAAGAGTCTGCTCTGTAGTTAGCGGCTTCTGGGTTAAGGAGAAGTTGCATAGATTCTACGAACGTAGCAGCAGTAATAGGATCACCGTTGTCGAACTTAAGGTTGTTCTTAATAGTGATTTTGTATACTCTGTTAACAGCATCTTCTTCGATACCGAATTGACCGATAAATTGAGAAGTTACGTCTACTGGATAACCGTTAGCCATAGATGGAACGATTCTGTAACCATCAAGAGTAAGGTTGTAATCAAACGAATAAAGTGCATCAGTAGTATAATCAAGTACTAAAGTTGCAGTGTTTGATTGGTAAGTATGAATGTTCCAAGAAGTTGGAAGAGAGTTAGTTGCAGAACGGTAAGTATAAGTGTGACCGTCTTTAACTGAATTCATACCAGGCATTACTGTAGGATCAGTAGGATAAGTGATGTTTTCATCAGCTGGAACTGTGAAGTTGAAATCAACTTGTTCATTGTTACCAGTGTAGATGCTTTCAGATTCAGATTCAGATTCTGATTCTGGTGTAGACTCAACAACTGATTCTACTTTGCTTGTGCTAGTTGCAGCGCTATCTTTATTCTTGTTTTTCTTACATGCTGTAAAAACAGAAGACATAACCATAACTAAAGCAAGCAACACTAACAAAAGTTTGAGTTTTTTCATGTTTTACCTCCTAAAAATTTCACGCACGATTTTTTCGTGAGTTTTACCATAATTTATTCATCGGCTAAAGCCGTTTGAACCGTTTCTAATTCTTTTGAGTAACAAAAGTTTTGTGAAAATTAGATAAAAACTTAATAAATATGTGCATTATTGTATCATATTTTTGCCGTTAGGTCAACTTTTGAAAGGCCGTTTTGTTATAAAATTTTCTTATATCAATGAATTTTACCGATAAAAAAATTGAAAATTCTAGATTTTATCTGCGATTTTAAATATTTTAAAAATTTTATAAACGTATATTTTGCTTTTGTTTGTTATTAAATTTTACCAAATTTTGCTGTATTTTTATAATTTTTCTATTAAAGTATAAGTTATTCTTATCACATTATTTACCTATAAGTAAAAATTATTATATATTATATAATTAATGAAAGCAAAAAGAGCTACTTAGCACCTTGCTCCGTAGCCCTTTTTACATTTTTATACATTTTAATTATTTTTATACACTATTTTACCACCAACAACAGTTTGCAAAACTTCAAAACTGTCGTTTAAAACGGCAAAGTCTGCTCTTTTTCCAACTTCAATAGTGCCTCTTTCGTTTAAAACACCTATATTTTCGGCTGGGTTTTTTGTCGCAAAGTCTATTGCATCGGTAAAACTTACTCCAACTTTAGTAACAACGTTCTTAATTGCATCGTTCATTTTTAAAACGCTTCCTGCAAGCGTACCGTCTTCAAGCCTTGCCTCACCGTTTTTAACGATTACCGTTTGTCCACCAAGTTCGGAAATTCCGTCTGGCATACCCTTTGCTCTCATAGCGTCGGTAATTAACGTAACTTTATTATGAGGTTTATTTTTTACAACCAAACGTATTGCCGGTGCGCAAAGGTGGATTAAGTCGCATATAAGTTCACAATTAAGTTCATCAAAAAGCATTGCAGAACCAACTACGCCAACTTCTCTATGATGAAGAGCCGTTTGTGCGTTATAGGTATGCGTTACGTTTTTTGCACCTACCTTAACAGCAGATTCCACGTCCGCATACTTTGAAGCCGTGTGTCCGATTGATGCAACCTTGCCAAGTTTTGCAAGATGCTCTACAAGTTCTGCCCCACCCTCTTGCTCTGGTGCAAGCGTTACGATTTTAATATTTCCACCAGATAAACGGTCGTACTCGTCAAAAATCTCAACAGAAGGCTTTGCAACGTATTCAAGAGGCTGTGCTCCAACGTGCTTTGGACTGATAAACGGACCTTCTAAATGTACGCCTATAGCTTCAGCACCTGCAAATTCGCCCTTTTGCATTACCTCTTTTACGGCAACTAGTGCCTTAGAGATATTTTCTGGACTTTGAGTCATTGTTGTAACCAAAAATGCAGTAGTTCCTTCTCTTGCAACGGTTTCGGATATGATTTGAAGATCTTTCTCTGTTCCGTCCATACCGTCGCTACCACCAGCACCGTGAATATGTTGGTCAATAAAACCTGGAACAACTATACCGTCAACTTCGGCAATAGCCTCGATTTGACTTGCATCATCGCCAATATATACTATTTTGCCGTTTTCAAAACCGATATTAGTCGTAACAACGCCAACATCTGGTAAATACGCCTTAACGTTTTTAAAACCTTTCATTTTAACCTCTTATAAAAGTGATGCAACAGATTCGTCTGCAATAACAACTACGTCTGGGTGAAGTTGAAGAACGCTCGCTGGGAGATTTTCGGTAACCTCGCCCTTTACTAAGCCGTATACTGCCTTTGCCTTGTTTGCACCGTTTGCTAAAATCAATACCTTTTTAGCGTTCATAATGTTTTTAAGTCCCATAGTAAACGCTTGACGTGGAACTTCATCAATGCTTGCAAACATTCTTGAGTTATCTTTGATAGTGCTTTCTGCAAGGTCAACGATATGGGTTACGCTACCAAATGGAGTACCTGGCTCGTTGAAAGCAATGTGGCCGTTAGAGCCGATACCAAGCACTTGAATATCTTGATGCATTTCTTCAAGTAATTTATTGTATCTATCACACTCTGCTTGTCTATCGGTAGCCTTGCCGTTTTCGATATTAGTATTTTTAAGGTCGATATCAATATGATCGAAAAGGTTACTTCTCATAAAGTAAACGTAACTTTGGTCGCTAGAATAATCTAAACCTGCATACTCGTCAAGGTTTACGGTTTTGATATTTTTATAACTAGTGCCGTTTTCTTTATGGTCTTTTATCATATTTTTATAAAGACCGATTGGGGTTGAACCCGTTGCCAAACCTAAAACTGCGTTTGGTTTATTTTTAACAACATCAGCCATTACTTCAAAAGCTTTTAAACTCATTTCTTCATAATCTTTAACAACTATAACTTTCATTTTATCACCTATAATTATTTTCTGCTTGCAGCGAGAGATGCCGCTGCGATTGATTGACCAACTCTTCTATTTGTTTCGTCTGGCATTTCAACTCTGAAAGAACACTCTGGGAATTCTTCTTCTAAAACCTTATTTGCTCTATTCATAACGATATTACCACCTTCACCACTCGTTACTCTACCAAGAAGAAGAATATGCTTAATATCGTAGAACATTGCATAGTAAGGAAGTGTATAACCAAGATACGTACCAATGTCTTCGTAGATTTGACGTGCTAATGGATCGCCGTCTTTCATAAGACCTTGAATAACCTTTAACTTTTCAGCAGGGCTAAGTTTTTCATCAAACGTAAATCCACCGTATTCTGCAAGTTTAATTACGCTATCTTGAGAGAAATACTTAACGCCACAACCATAGTCGCCACTCCACTCGTCTACCATAGAATCTTCGTTATAATCAACTGGAACGAAAGCAAGTTCAGAAAGCCATCCGTTAAGACCACCCTTGTCGTTGATATAGCCAACTGCCTCACTCGTACCCATTGCAATACCTAATACGCAGTTATCGTTTAAGTCGATTGCACCTGCTAAGGCTGTAACGTCACCGTCGTTTGCAACTTCAAGAGGAATATTTTCACCCATTTCTTTTGCAACGTCAATATACATATTTTTAACTTTCTTTTCAAAGTCGTCGTCGTTTACCTTAAGGAAAAGTGACGCAACCATAATTTTATTATTTACGTAAACACCTGCAGAAGATACACCAATTGCATCTACTCTTGGCATTTTTGACGCCGCAGTCTTCATAGCAGTTAAAATTTCGTTATAGTGATAGTCTGGGTCTGCAGTGATTTTTGGAAACCAAACTACTTCTTCACTATATACAACTTCTCCGTCAATAACAGCACTAACCTTTCTATCGCTACCACCTGCGTCAAAGCCGATTCTGCATCCGTCTAAATGTCCACCAACAGAGAGTGAACATTTCCTTTCCTTAGGGAAGGTTTCTTCAGTACAATTAACTACTTCAAAGGCGTTTTCATACACTCTTTCCATAAAGTTTTTATCAAAAGAACGAATACCCTCGTTTGTGTAAGCGGTTTTGAGATATTCGTATACACCGTCGTCGCCTAAAACGTAAATTTTATAGCCACCAACGAGCCACAAAATAGTTTTTGCAAGTCTTTCTGCTAAGCGATTATTTTCACTTGCTCTGCTAGCATCAGCAAAAATCTTATATTCAAAAATATAGTTATAACCGTCGTTTCTTTCAACGCAAATTTTTAAGGTTTTATTTTGTGTTGCCTCAACTTCTTTTTTATAGTTTCTAAACTCTAAAACCATAGGACGGAAGTCTTTATCAAGCATTGGTACGTATTTCATAATACTCTCCTTGTGTATTTATTTATACATATATTATATTATTATGAAAGAAAAAAATTTAATTTAACTATAAATCCTAATGGTGGTATCTATAAGGAAAGTAGTGATAGCTTTACAACAAGTGAATATTATCAAAGAGAATTAACTATTGAAAATCCAATTAAAGTAGGTTATAACTTTACTGGCTGGACTAAAAGTGGAGAAGGAACAATAAATGGAAATATATTAACTATTGGTCTTGGATCAACTACACTTACAGCTAATTATCAAGCACAGGAATATGGTATAACTTATAATTACAATGGTGGAAGTGGTAGTTTGCTAGGTAACTCAGTAATATATGATGATGTTTATGGCGAATTACCAACAGCAACTAGAGTAGGATATCAGTTCAACGGATGGTATAC
>JAFVSF010000225.1 GCA_017503885.1 Clostridia bacterium | reverse complement strand
GGTTTTTCAACCCGATACAAACACTTGCAGAGCAGTTTAACTGGTTGCAATCTGCGTTTGCCTCGGCGGAGAAGATATTCTCGATACTCGATATGAAACCCGAGGTTGTCGACGAAGAGGATGCAATCGAGCTCAACGAGATCAGAGGCGAGATAGAGTTCAGAAACGTTTGGTTTTCGTATATTCCAAATGAGTGGGTATTAAAAGGCGTTTCCTTTAAGGTAGAGGCTAAGCAAACGGTAGCGTTTGTAGGCTCTACGGGTAGCGGTAAAACGACTATTTTATCTCTTCTTTGCCGTAACTACGATATACAGAGCGGAGAGATTTTAGTAGACGGAATTAATATAAGAAAAATAAAAATCTCATCGCTCAGAAAGCATTTTGGACAAATGCTTCAGGACGTATTCCTTTTCTCGGGCACGATACGAAGCAATATAACCCTCAGAGAGGAGAGCTATACCGACGAAGAGATAATGGAGGTCTGCAGATACGTAAATGCAGACAAGCTCATAGCAAAGCTTTCGGGCGGGCTTGACGAGGAGGTTAGAGAAAGGGGTAACAATTTCTCTGCCGGTGAAAGACAGCTGATATCTTTTGCAAGAACCTTAATTCACCGACCCGAGGTTATGATACTCGACGAGGCGACTGCAAACATCGATACCGAAACTGAGGTTTTGATACAAGACTCGCTTGATAAGATGATGAACGTAGGCACGATGCTTATGGTTGCGCACAGGCTTTCTACAATTCAAAAAGCCGATAATATTATCGTGCTTTCTCACGGTGAAATCTTAGAGCAGGGCACTCACGACGAGCTTTTAAAGCGCAGAGGAAGCTATTATAATCTCTATACCTTGCAGTATATGAAGGAATCTGCTCAAAAGGCATAATCTTTGCCTATAAGTCGATAAATTGAGAGGGGAAATTTATGAAAGCTTTTATCGTTACTGATTACGGTGTCAAAAAAGATTTTGACGGATTACAAACAAAAGAGTTTCAATACGTTTTAGATCTTTGCAAGGAAAACGGAGGAAGAGTAGTCGTTCCAAAAGGCAAGTATTATATTTCTTCCGTTATGATGTGGTCTAACACCACCCTTTATTTAGAGGCAGGTGCAGAAATTTACGGTAGCGACAACTGTGAAGATTATTTGGTTTTTGACGTTCCAGAGGGCGTAGAAATGCGTTCTGATATGGAACTTATAACTCAATATTACGGCAAGCCTTGGGATACTTATCGCAGGGCAATGATTTCTTGCTATGGTCAAAAGAACGTTTCCATAATAGGCGAGGCCGGTTCTATAATAGATGAGCAACACTGCTACGACGCAAACGGCGAGGAAAATTATAGAGGACCTCATATAATCTTTTTTACTTGTTGCGAAAACGTGCTTTTCGAGGGCTATACTGCTCGTTTTGCAGGAAATTTTATGCACGAGGCAAACAACTGTCGCAACTTAACAATGAGAAAGGTTACTTGTCTTGGTGGTTCTGACGGAATACATCTTCATTTTACCGAAAACGCACTTATAGAGGACTGTTTGTTTAAAACGGGCGACGATTGTATCGCAGGAATAAACGTTAAAAACTTGCACGTAAACAGATGTATAATGAACACTTCTTGCAATCTTTTTAGAATGGGTGGTACGGATATTTTAATTGAAAAATGCTATGCGTACGGACCGGGATATTATCCACACCGTATGACCGTCGTTAAGGGTAAAAATAACGAACTTCCAAGAGAAGAGGGTAGACATAATCTTTTGTATATGTTAGACCATTTTGCAAGTTCAAATTACCCATCTACAACGCCGTCTAAAATAGTTTTTAAAGATTGCGTTATAGAAAATGCAAAGGGTATTTTATTCTATCTTGCCGACCACGACGAATTGCAAAAAGGAGCATATTTAGGCGAACTTATATTAGATAACGTTAGGTTTGTAGACCTTCACGAACATTCTTTCCCTAAGGCACGCCCAGATTACCCTTTGACAATCAAGATGAAAAACGTTAGCACTTCGTTTGTAAAAGATTGCCAAACTCCAAGAGCATTTACTCTTGTAGAAGACTCTTTTACAACGATTGTAGAAGAATAATTTAAAAAGCATTTTAAAAGCCCCATCACCATTAGGTGATGGGGCTTTAGTCGTAGACCATTATAAAAAACTAATCTTTTTTTAACGTTGGTCAAAGATTTTACAATTTGTTACACGTGAAATCGGTAGAAGTTGTGGCGTTTGGTTTTCTACCCACCGAGGTGTTGTCTTCTCTTCGATTTCTAAGTTCAGGTATAGGGCTAGGTGCAACCTGGAATCTGTAATCTGCCCC
>JAFVSF010000224.1 GCA_017503885.1 Clostridia bacterium | reverse complement strand
GAAGAGTGGGAAAACGTTCAAGATGCAATGCGTGGCATACTCGACGATATCGGTTTAGAGTATACCGATGCTGACGGCGAGGCTGCATTCTACGGACCAAAACTTGATATTCAAATTAAAAACGTATTCGGTAAAGAAGATACGCTCATCACTATTCAAATTGACTTCCAACTCGCAAAGAGATTTGGAATGCTTTATACCGACGACGATGGCGAGAAAAAATATCCATACGTAATCCACAGAACGTCACTTGGTTGTTATGAAAGAACGCTTGCATTAGTTTTGGAAAAATACGCAGGTGCGCTCCCACTTTGGATGGCTCCTGTTCAAGCAAGAATTATGGATATTTCTGAAAAGAGTGAAGATTATTGTAACAAAGTATTCGATATGCTTTTAGATGCTGGTCTTCGCCCAGAAAAAGACCTTCGTCCAGAAAAAATTGGTAAGAAAATTCGTGACGCTCAACTCGAAAAGATACCGTATATGCTCGTTATTGGCGAACAAGAGGCATTAAACGGCGAAGTTGCAATCCGTCAACGTGGCAAAGGCGACATTGGCAAAATGAAGATAGAAGACTTCATTGCAATGGCTAAAAAGCAGGTTAAAGATTTAGAACTTTGGTAATTTAAAGGCTTATATACTTCGCAATACTGCGTTTCTAAAAAGCGATAGCAACTGGTATGACCAACAAGGTCTATCCCACCTGCTATCGCTTTTTGAGCCTTGTCTTGCTCGCATCTAAACCTTTAATGCAACGTTTATATACTTCGCAATACTGCGTTTCTAAAAAAGCGATAGTAACTGGTATGACCAACAGTGTCTATCCCATCTGCTATTGCTTTTTGAGCCTTGTCTTGCTCGCATCTAAACTTTTAAAATTTATTTATTATGAGATTGATTAATAGCCTTGTGAATTTTCCCAAGGCTAATTTTTTTATTTTGACTAGACAAAAGAAATTTGTTCGTGTATAATTATCTACAGTATTACGGATAAGGAAAGGTGGAGACAAAGTGGAGATAAGTTGCCTTTGTCTTTTGCCAAATTTAGTAATTATGACATCAAAAAAGATAGTAAAAAGGGTATTGTTTTCTCTATTAGCAATCGTAATATCGCTACTTGTTATAGTTGCAGGTTATTTAGTATACCTCTTGATTGATTACGATAGGCTAGAGGACAAATTGCCTATTGCAGTAAAAGAGGGAACTACTCAAACTGCAAAGCAAAACGAAGAATATTCTATTTTAACTTATAACATTGGCTTTTGTGCATATCTGCCTGATTTCGGCTTTTTTATGGATGGTGGAAAGGAGTCTAGAGCAAAGTCTAAAGAGTCTGTAAATGCTACGCTAAAAGGCATTAACGGGCTTATAGCAGGGTTTTCTCCTGATTTTATAATGCTTGAAGAGGTTGATGAAAAGGCTACGAGAAGTTATAAGATTAATCAAAGGGCATATTTTGAAAACGCATACTCTCAATATGATAGCATATACGCACAAAACTATGATAGTTCGTATTTGTTTTATCCAATATTTAAGCCCCACGGTAAATCTAAGTCGGGCATGCTTACTTTCTCAAGGTATAATTTGAAAAACAATGCCATAAGGCGTAGTCTGCCTATAGAGAATAGCCTCATGAAGTTTTTTGATTTGGATAGATGCTATTCGGTTACGAGAGTTGAAATAGAGGGTGGTAAAGAATTAGTTTTATTTACTGCCCACCTTTCGGCTTACACGTCAGATGGTAAAATTGCAGATGAGCAGATAAAAGTTTTAATGGCAGAAATGCAGGCAGAATACCAAAAAGGCAACTACGTCATTTGTGGTGGCGACTTTAATAAAGATTTACTAGGTAAAAGTGAGGAGTATTTTGGTCGTAGCAGTGCTGGACAAACTTGGGCTCAACCATTTCCTATAAGGTTTTTAGAAGGTTCGGGTTTTACGCTTGTCAGTTCGTATGATGCTGACAATCCAATGCCTACGTGTAGAAATGCAAACGGACCATATAACGAAGAGCAGTTTGTTTTAAACGTTGACGGCTTTATTGTTTCTGCTAACGTTGAGGTTTCATCTTGCGTGGTTGCAGACGGAAGTTTTGTTTATTCCGACCACAACCCAGTGCTTATGAAATTTATACTTAAATAACAATGTAAGCCTCGGCAAAATTCTTGCCGAGGCTTTTGTAATACTTTTAATTATTATTGTTTTGCAATTTGATTTTTTCTGTAATTTAAAGGAGATAATCCCTCTCTTTTTTTAAATATAAGACCAAAATAATTTGCAGAAGAAAAGCCGTTTAAGTATGCAATTTCTTCTAATCCTTTTTTCGTTGCAACAAGCATTTGCTTTGCCTTTGTAAGTCTTACGTCTACAAGAAAGTCAATAGGGGATCTGCCTATGAATTTTTTGAAATTATAGGTCAAAGTTGGTTTCGGAATAAAGAAAAATTTAGACAAAACGTCTAGGGTAATGTCTTCTGCATAGTGGGTGTTTAGATAATCTAAAATTTTAAGATAAAGTGGGGGTATAGCATTGTTAACGTTTGTTTTAGGTTGTTCTAAATCTACGCTTAAGTTGCTTATTAAATATACAAAGTAGGAAAAAACAGACCTAAATTTTTCTTGCGAAAATTTTTCGTGTGGGTTTACGTTATAGGCTTCGTTTAAAACTGTAACTAAAGTTTTATTTTCTTGTGGTGAAAGTTTAATAAACTTTAAAGCAAATTTATCTAAAACGTGTTTTTCATATACGCTTAAATATTCTTCGCTAACGTTTACGTTGTGTCTTTCAAACGATTGTCCTTCAGTTTTATGAACTGCGTTTGGGGGTATTACGACTAGAGTTGGCGCACTGATTTTATAAAGAGAATCTGCCAAGAAAAACGAGCGATTGCCCTTGGATAAAAAATAAATTTCGTAGTGCCTATGAGAATGTAAGTCGAGCATTGCCCAATCTTCATCTTTTCTTGACTTTTCAAATTCAACGTATGACATAATAAATACCTTGTTAGATATATGTAATTTTAATAAATTTTAACATATTTTATATTGAAAGTCAACGACTAATATGATATTATATCATAAAAGAAATTTGTGAGGAAAATTTATGGTTAAAATTATGCAATATGGCGAAGGCAATTTTTTAAGGGCTTTTGCCGACCTTTATTTTAATACTTTAAACGAAGAGGGCTTAGGGGAATATTTAATAGATATCGTAAAGCCTGCACCGTTTGGAACGTTAGGCAATTTTGAAAAACAGAATAATAGATATAACGTTGTTTTAAGGGGTTCTGTTGATGGTGAAGTTTTTGAAAAGGCATACCCTGTAAATTGTATTAATCGTGCTATAGACCCTTTTTTAAACTATGATGAGTATATGTGTATAGCAAAAGATGAAAATTTAAGGATAATAGTTTCTAACACTACCGAGGCAGGAATTTGTTTTAACGCTAATGATAAAATAGATGGTTTTAGAGAAATTACTTATCCTGCAAAACTTACTAAATTTTTATTAGAGAGATTTAATGCAGGGCTTGGTGGGGTATACCTTATGCCCGTTGAGCTTATTGACAACAACGCAGACGAACTTAAAAAATGCGTTGATAAATATATTGAACTTTGGAATCTTTCTAAAGAGTTTAAAGTTTGGAACGATACTCAAAACTTTTATTGCAACACGTTGGTTGATCGTATTGTTTCCGGCTATCCAAAAGATGATCAAACAAAAAACCATTTAACAGAAATTATTGGCTATGAAGATTCTTTAGTAACGATTGGCGAGCCTTTTGGACTTTGGGTTGTGGAAAATAAAGGCGATATTTCAAAATTCGTTAAAGATGGCGTACACAACGTTGAAGTAGTGTTAGTAGACGATATTACTTATTATAAAAAAAGAAAGGTGAGGGTGCTAAACGGCAGTCATACAAATCTAGTTCCTGCAGGTCTAATTTTGGGCGAGAAAACTGTATACGACTGTATGAAAAATCCTTTGCTTTTAGATTTTGTTCAAAGGACGTTAAGCGAAGAAATTAATCCTTTCGTTTCAAGCGATTTATCTGCAACAGAAGAATTTGCAAATAGCGTTACCGATAGATTTTTAAATCCGTTTTTAAACCATCAGCTTGTTAGTATTTCGCTTAATTCTATATCTAAATGGAGAGCGAGAAATCTACCATCTTTTAAAGATTACTATAAAAAGCATGGTAAAATCCCTCACAATTTAACGGTTGGCTTTTCTTATTTGATGGCTTTGTATTCTAGTGTAAAAAAGGAAAACGACGGATATGTCGTGTGTCTAAAATCGGGTAAAATAGAGTTGAAAGACGACGTGCAATACCTTGAATATTTTGCAAATAATCAACCTATAGGCGAATTTATGGCTAAAATTGACGTATGGGGCGAAGATTTGACAAGATATGAGGGCTTTGAGCAAGAGGTAATAGAGAACGTTAAAAAAATACAAAGAGGAATTTGTTTAGTATGAACAAAATTGTAATTTCTGATAAAGATAGCGTTGCCGTTACTTTGACGGGCGAGGGTAGTATTCCAGCAGGTCATAAAATCGCTATAAAAGACGTTAAAAAGGGCGAAAAAGTAATTAAGTACGGTGAAGTTATAGGCATTGCGAAAGAAGACATAAAAGTAGGAGATTGGGTGCACGTGCATAACGTAAAATCTTCGCTAGATGGCGAGGTTGAATACTCCTATGATTTTCAAGCGAAAAGTTATGAAAAAGGCAAAGCCACTTTTAAAGGGTTTAAGCGAAATAATCGTAGAGCAGGCATAAGAAACGAAATTTATATTATTCCAACGGTTGGTTGTGTAAACGACGTGTGTATTCGTTTGGCAAAAGAGTGTCAATCGTTAATTGGTGGTAGCATAGACGGAGTGTTTGCTTTAACTCATCAATTTGGATGTTCGCAACTTGGCGAAGACAATGAAAATATTAAAAATCTCATAGCGTCAACCTCTTTAAATCCCAATGCTACGTTTGTTTTGATTGTTGGTTTGGGTTGTGAGAATAACCGTTTGCAAGATGTTGTAGATTGTTTGCCAAAGTGGGCAGACCACGTAAAATATTTCAACTGCCAAGACGTTGAAGACGAGCATGCGTTCGGTATACAAATTTTAAAAGATTTTATTAATAAGGCAAAGGATTTGACTCGTGAGGACGTTGATTTTTCTGAACTTTGTATAGGCCTGAAGTGTGGTGGTAGCGACGGGTATTCCGGGCTTACTGCAAATCCTTTGGTTGGCAGGGTTACAGATAAGGTTGTGAGTTTTGGTGGTAGTGCAATACTTACCGAAGTACCCGAAATGTTTGGTGCAGAGCATCTTCTTATGAATAAGTGTAAAAATGAAGACGTGTACAACCGTTACGTTAAAATGATAAAAGATTTCAAAAACTTTTACACTTCGCAAGGTTTTCCAGTTTACGAAAATCCAAGTCCTGGAAACAAAGAGGGTGGTATAACCACGTTAGAGGAAAAGTCTTTGGGTTGTGTTCAAAAGGCAGGCTCAACTCAAATTGTTGACGTTCTCGCCTATGGCGAGCAAGTTAAAGAGAAAGGGGTGTCGGTGTTAAACGGACCTGGTAACGACCTTATTGCAGCAACGGCTCTCGGCGCAAGTGGTTGTCAAATAGTGCTTTTTACAACGGGAAGAGGTACACCGTTTTCAACCTTTGTTCCAACTTTAAAAATTGCAACGAACGATAAACTTTCTACTTTTAAAGCAAATTGGATAGACTTTAACGCCTTTTCGATGGATGAAGACGGGTTGTTCAACGTCGTATTAAAAACTATAAACGGAGAATATAAGTGTAAGAGCGAAGACGTAAGAGAAATCGCCTTTTATAAGACGGGGGTAACTTTATGAGTTATATTAAAGAAAACTTTTTATTAGCAAATAAAACGGCAGAAAGGCTTTACAATAACTATGCAAAAGAGATGCCTATTTTTGACTATCATTGCCATCTTTCTGAAAAGCAAATATTGGTCAATAAGCCGTTTAACGACATTTTTGAGGTATGGCTTGGTGGGGATCACTATAAGTGGAGACTTATGCGAAACTATGGTGTAGATGAAGAACTTATTACGGGCAAAGCGGACAATAAAACTAAATTTATTGCTTATTGTAAAACTTTAGGCACGGCGTTTGGAAATCCATTATACCATTGGTCGCAAGTTGAATTGAAAGAGTATTTTAATTGTGAACTTGAAATAAACGAGGAAAACGCAGAACTTATTTGGGATTGGTGTAACGAATATATTCGTTTAAATAACGTAACCCCTCAAAAACTTATCGAACAGTCTAACGTAACGCATTTGTTTACGACAAACGAGATTTTCGACGACCTTTCAATATTTGAAGAAATAGCCAAAAAGGATTATAAATTTAAGGTTATTCCTGCATTTAGAGCAGATAAAATAATGAATATCGAGGCAGAAGGTTACAATGGTTTCGTTGATAAATTAGGCGAGGTTGCCTCTTTGAGTGAACTTGAAACAAAAATAGAAAATAGACTTCAAGAATTTATAAAAGTTGGAACAACGGCAGCAGACGTTGCATTGCAAGCAGTATATCCAATATCTTGCAGAGAAGATGCTGAAAGGGTTTTTGCTCAAAGAAGAAGCGGAGAAGTGGTTAGTGAAGAACAATCTAGAGTTTTCAAAGGCTATTTAACGTATTTCCTTTTCAAACTTTATGCAAAATATGGTATTGCTACTGAATTGCATATTGGAGCAATGAGAAACAATAGTTCAAAAATGCTCGCAAAACTAGGGCTTGATACAGGATATGATAGCATTGCAGAAGATAATTCTATCAGCAATATGTCTAGACTTTTTGATAAACTTGACAGTGAAAATTCTTTACCAAAAACGATTGTTTTCAACCTTAATCCAAAGATGAATAGCGAAATTATGACGCTTATAGGTTGTTTCCAATCTAGCGAGGCAAGAGGAAAAATTCAATATGGTCCAGCATGGTGGTTTTTAGACAATAAGATAGGTATGGAAAAGCATTTAGACGACTTAACGGCAACTGGTCATATTGGGGCGTTTGTTGGTATGCTT
>JAFVSF010000223.1 GCA_017503885.1 Clostridia bacterium | reverse complement strand
TCCTTCCATTTCTTCTTTTAGTATTTTTTCCGCTTGTTCACTTTCTTCTATAAATGCGTCTAGTATAAGTTCGTCGTGAATTTGCAAAATCAACTCAGTTTTTAATCCTTCACGTTTTAAACGATTATGCACGTTTACCATTGCAATTTTAATAATATCCGCACTAGCCCCTTGTAAAGGCATATTCATAGCCACACGCTCTCCGAACTGCCTAAGGTTAAAATTTGAAGAGGCTAACTCTTTTATATATCTTTTACGTCCGAAAAAGGTCTTTGCGTATCCATTTTCTTTAGCAAACGCAACGTTATCATCCATATATTTTTTAACTTCTGGGTATTCTTGAAAATACGAATTAATATACTCTCTTGCTTGAGCATTAGAAACATTAAGGTTTTTAGCTAATCCGTATTCGCTAATTCCGTAAATGATGCCAAAGTTCACGGCTTTTGCACTTCTGCGCATACTTGAAGTAACCTCAGTAAGCGGAACTTTGAAAACCTTACTAGCAGTAATAGAGTGAACGTCATCTCCCTCTCGAAAAGCCTTAATAAGCCCTGTACAGCCAGAAAACGCCGCCAATAACCTAAGTTCAATCTGCGAATAGTCTGCGCTAATTAGAACCCTCTCAGAAGAGCGAGGAACGAATAATTTGCGAAGTTCTCTTCCCTCGTCATCCCTAACGGGAATATTTTGCAAATTAGGCTCTTTGCTTGAAAGCCTGCCTGTTGCGGTAACCGTTTGATTAAACGAAGTATGCACCAACCCCGTTTGCTTGTCAATTAAAGGTTTAAAACCTTCAACGTAGGTTGATTGCAATTTTTGAATTTGTCTGTATTTTAATATTAAAGGAATAGCCGGATGGGTATCCTCAATTTTTTCTAAGACCTCGGCAGAAGTAGAAAAACCTTTAGCGTTCTTTTTGCCCTTGCCTAGTTTAAGTTTTTCAAAAAGAACTTCACCAAGTTGTTTTGGAGAATTAATATTTAAATTTTGCTCTCCTAAAAGTTCTTTAATTTTTATTTCTAATTCAGAGATATTTTCTTTGTATCTTCTGCTAGTTTGGTTAAGACTATCGTAATTAACCTTAAAGCCAGAGTTTTCCATTTCAAACAAAACGTCGGAAAGCGGAAGTTCCATATTGCGATATAGCCCTTCCATATTTTCCGCAGAAAGTTTTTCTTGAAGTATGCAGAAAATACAATAAAGAGCATAAGCGCTAGGCAATTTTTCAACGCCGTACTCAATTTGTAGGTCAGAAAGAGTGTTGTTTCCGTTGAAATCCGCAACGTATTTCATCAATGAAATATCTTCACAAGGGAAATCAAACGAATATTTTATAGTTTCTAGTAAATAATGCTTAAAATCTTTTTTGTTGTATAAAATAACCTTTCTATCATCAAACAGACGCCAAAGTGAACTAAGCGCGTCCGAAAGAATAGCGCCGTCGTCAAGTAGCGTCTGCCCAATTTTTAGTTCAAAGCAGGTGTGTAAATCAACGTCGTAAACGGAAATTTTTGAGTTTTCAATAACCACGCAAATACTTTTACCCTTAACCGAGTCAAATAAACTCACGTCGTTAGAGGTAACGAGATTAACTTGATTACGAACGCTTTCAGCCTCTTTTATATCGGCGGAAACTTCAAAAAGTTCGTCTTTTTTAACTATAGATTTAAATTCAAGTTGAATAAATTTTTTTCTAACCTCTTCAGAAAAAGGTGTTTTTAATATCATAGAAGAAAGGTCGCAACTAACAGCGCAATTTGTGTTAATTGTGGCAAGGTTTTTAGAAAGATAAGCCACGTCCTTGCCCGCCTCGATTTTCTCTTTAAGTTTGCCTTTAAGGTCTAGAAGGTTAGCGTAAACACCGTCAACACT
>JAFVSF010000222.1 GCA_017503885.1 Clostridia bacterium | reverse complement strand
GCCCTCGTTAATAAACAACGAGATAAGTACGTCTTCTGCAAGAGTAAATAAAAATATCGCAATAATGGTTATGACGGTGCATACTACCAATTTAAACCTAAACGTATATCTTATACCGTCTTCATCACCTCTACCGAAGTATTGAGCCGTAAAAATACCTGCACCCGAAACTGCCCCAAAAATAAAAAGGTTAAACACGAAAATAAGTTGGTTGACAATACCTACGGCAGACATTTCTTCCGTGCCGATTAGCCCAACCATAAAGTTGTCTAAAAAGTTAACGAGATTGGTAATTCCATTTTGTAGCATTATAGGAAGAGCAATCGCCAAAACCGAAATATAAAATTTTTTGTCACCTATAAGCCTACGAATTTTCATTATCTTGCCTTTTTGTTAGTTGGTTAAGTGTGATTAAAGCCTTGATTTTTTTTATTTGAAGTGATATAATTCAAAAAAATAAAGTTTAGGATGTGAAAAATATGGTTGATATAGCTAGAATCAATTTCCTCGCAAAGAAATCTCGTGAGGTTGGTCTTACCGAAGAGGAAAAAGCCGAGCAACACAAACTCCGTAGAGAATATATCGACAGCGTTGTTGGCAATATGCGTGCATCACTCGACACCACTTACGTAGTTGACGAGGATGGAAACAAAACCAAACTCTCCGACAATAAAAAGCATTGATTTTTTTGCCATTCGCGAAAGCGAATGATAATAAATCTTACATTGATTTTTTTTGCCATTCGCAAGGGCGAATGTTAATAAAAAGTTGCGTTGATATTTATTGTTAGCCGTTCGCAAAATGCGAACGGCTCTTTTATTTAGTTTAAACCTTATAAAATAGCATTTAAAGGTTTAGATACGAGGCAACGTGACGTTGGGAGCGTGACGCTCCACACATTGTTTTCTTCACTCTTATAAAGTGGGTTTAAAGACTTTAATATTAGGGCTCCCAAAAATAATTGGTTACCAAGAATTTTTGGAAAGAGGAGCAAAAGGCTACAAAGTCTTGCAAATTAGTTTAATAATTTGTTGACAATAAGCCTATTTGCGACGAAGGCAAGGCTCACAAATTGGTATTGGATGGGATAGACCTTGTTGGTCAGCAACGTGACGTTGCATCCGTATTTCTCCTACCCTTATCAAGTGTGGTTTAAAGGATTAGATACGAGCTAGCCAAGGCTCGTGAGCTTGAAAAGACTTGGTAGACCTTGTTGGTCACCAAGGTTTTGAAAGCGAAACAGTAAACGCAGGCTAGCGATGTATATAAGGCTTTAAAGATAAATTTATCTTAAAACAACCCCCAATCTATGCTGTAAACTACCAAGTATTCTCTTAACAAATCCGTCAACGTCAGCAGTTTCTAAAGGCTTGTCTTCATTTGCTTTGAAGGTTACGGTAAACGCCATACTCTTTTTATCTAAACCAATTTGTTCGCCTTCGTAAACGTCGAAAAGGCGAACGTCTTCAACGCTACTCTTGCAAGCTGAACGAATAACCATTTCAATTTCTGCACAAGTAACACTTTTATCTGCAACTAACGCAAGGTCACGTTCAACGTTTTTAAACTTAGGAAGATTTTTGTATTTGAAAGGAACGTTAAACTTCTCTGCTAAAGCGTCGTAGTCAAGTTCTGCAACAAAAACCTTGCCCTCGATATCAAACGCACCACAAGTTTCATATGCAACTTGTCCAAACACACCGATTTCTTCTCCGTCTAAAATAATCTTTGCAGAAATACCTGGGTGAAGATAAGTTTTATCTGCCCTTTGAGTTAAATCAAAGTTCACTCTAAATACGTTTGCAATCTCTTCAATAATACCCTTTAATGCAAAGAAATCATCTCCACCAAAGGTTGCTATTGCAAGTTTTTTAGTTTCTACTGGGAAATCGGTTACAGGGAGGCTCTTTGGAGCAAAGGTCTTTGCAATTTCAAAAATTCTGCCTTGCATATTGCCTTTTTTAACGTTACCAGAAATAACCTTTAAAAGCGATGGAACGATAGTTCTTCTTAAAACTTCATAGTTATCTGAAATTGGGTTTTCAATAACTATTGTGTTGCCCTCTTCGTCGCAATCTCTTAAGTTAAGAGCATCGATATCTTTCTTGGAATAGAACGAGAAAGTCATAGCCTCGTTATAACCAAGGTTTACGAGTGTTCTCTTCATTCTGAGTTCGTCTTCTTGCTCTTTAGTGTAGCCACCAGCAGTAATTTCAGCCTCTTTTAAAAGTGTAGGTTTAATATGCTCGTAGCCGTAAGTTCTAATAACTTCTTCTGCAAGGTCAGGATATCCCTCTACGTCCTCACGATAAGGTGGTGCGATTGTAGAAATATTTTCGCCGTCTACCTTAACTTCAAAGCCAAGTCTTGTTAAAATATCTACGATAGTATCCTTTGGAACTTCAATGCCAAGTACACCGTTAATTTTAGCGAAAGTTGTGTTTACCTCTCTATTTTCTTGCTCTTTAAATGCCGAGCAATCAACGTCAACTGGAGTTACTACGCCCGCACCGAGTTTTTCAATTAAGTGAAGAGCCCTCTTCATTGCTCTTTCAGTAGTATATTCGTCTACGCCCTTTTCAAATCTTTTTGAAGAGTCACTGCTCTTGCCGAGCATTCTTGCAGAGCGACGTACGTTATCTCTCTTAAATTTAGCACACTCAAAAAGTACTGAACTAGTATTTTCCTTAATTTCGCTATTTAGTCCACCCATAATACCTGCAAGGGCAACTGGCTTAACTCCGTCGCAAATTAAAAGGTTATCGGTAGTTAATTCGCACTCTTTTTCATCAAGAGTAACAATCTTTTCGCCGTTTTCTGCTCTTCTTACGATAATTTCGTTATTTTCTAAATCGTTAAGGTCAAAAGCGTGCATTGGTTGACCCATTTCTAAAAGAACGTAGTTTGTAATATCTACGATATTATTGATTGAGTTAAGGCCACAAAGAGCAAGACGTCTGCTCATCCACTGAGGTGCTTTTTCTATTTTAACGTCTTTTACTAAATGTGCGATATATCTTGGGCAAAGTTCGGTATCTTTTATGGTTACTTTAATTTTTTCGTATTCGCCTGCAACTGCATTGAAAGTTAAATCAGGTTCTTTGAAAGGCTTGTTTAACGCACAGGCAATTTCTCTTGCAATACCAACAACCGACTGACAGTCTGGTCTATTTGCAAGAACTGAAATATCAAAAACGTAATCTTTAAGACCTAATAAATCTCTAACCTCTTCACCAAGAGGAAAATCTTCTCTAAATACTAAAACTCCGTCGAAAGACGCACCCTCGTAAAACTCGTCGGTAATGCCTATTTCTTCGCCACCACAGAACATACCGAAAGAATCTACCCCACGGAGTTTGCCATTGTAAATTCTGTCGCCAGTAGCAAGCGTTGCTCCGTCAACTGCAACGGGAACGATATCTCCTACCTTTACGTTTTGTGCGTTGGTAACGATTTGGAGCATACCGTATGCACCTACGTCTACCTGGCAAACACGGAGTCTTTCTGCATTTGGATGTTGAGTAATTTCGGTAATTTTACAAGTTACTACTTTATCGAGTTTATCGCCGTAAGGAATAATTTGTTCAACTTCAAAACCACTGTCGAAAAGTCTTTTTTTAAGTTCTTCTACAGTTACGTCTATATCTACGAAATCTTTAAGCCAACTAAGTGGTGCTAACATTTTTTATTCCTCCTTAATCCTTGAATTGCTTTAACGCTCTAACGTCGCCGTCGTATAAAATGTGAATGTTGTTTACGCCGTTTTTAAGCATTGCAATACGGTCAAGACCAAGACCGAAAGCAAAACCCGTCCACTCGCTTGAATCAACGCCACAGTTTTCAAGTACCTTTTTGTTTACGATACCACCACCGAGAATTTCTATCCAACCAGTGCCTTTGCAAAGTTTACAGCCCTTGCCACCACACTCGAAACAACTTACGTCAACTTCAACAGACGGCTCGGTAAATGGGAAGAAGGAAGGACGGAATCTTGTCTGTGTGTTTTCGCCAAACATTCTCTTAACTAAAACGTCGAGCATACCTTGAAGGTCACACATTGTAATGTTTTTATCTATTACAAGACCTTCCATTTGGTGGAACATAGGAGAGTGAGTAGCATCGTCGTCTGCTCTATAAACTCTACCAGGTATAAGCACCTTAAACGGAGGCTCGATTGACTTTAAACTTCTTATTTGACCAGGAGAGGTATGAGTTCTAAGCATAAAGTCATCAGACACGTAGAAAGTGTCTTGCTTATCTCTAGCAGGGTGTTCTGCTGGAGTATTAAGTGCAGTAAAGTTGTGGAAATCGTCTTCAATTTCTCTAGTTTCTACAACTCTAAAGCCCATACCTGCAAATATGCTTACGAGTTCGTTTTTGATAAGTGTTACTGGGTGAAGAGTGCCAACCTCTGCTTTTTTTGACGGCATAGTGATATCTACTGCTTCTTTTTCATAGCGAGCCTTTCTCTCAATCTCTTCAATAACCTTTTCTTTTTCAGCAAAAACTTCGGTTGCCCAATCTTTTAATGCGTTTATAATTTGACCGAGCCTTGGTCTATCTTCTTTAGACGCTTTGCCAAGTTCTTTCATAAGGGCAGGAATAATACCAACCTTATTTAAAACGTATTTAGTTTTGAGTTCGTAAAGTGCTTTACTATCACTAACTTGCTCGATTTCGAGGGCTATATCTCTTTTAATCTCCTCAATTCTGTTTTCCATTTCGTCACTTCCTTAGAAAGATTTTTGTATACAATATTTAGTATAACAAATATTGTATTTTTTGTAAACCGTTTTTACAAATAAAAAAGGCTATTTCATCAGAAATAGCCGAAGAAAAAACATAGCGTTTTACATTTTAAATTTTTAACGGATTTCTATGCCTAAAAGGGCGTATATATCTTCCATACGCTTTCTTGGAATTGTATC
Organism: Clostridia bacterium; assembly: GCA_017503885.1. GTDB lineage: Bacteria > Bacillota > Clostridia > Christensenellales > Borkfalkiaceae > UBA10281. Next base: position 2,890 of record JAFVSF010000222.1, on the reverse strand, counting down.
GTCATAATGGCAAATAAGCGACTTATAGACCACTTTTTCTTCCGTAACGTCTAAAATTCCGTAGTAAGCACAGTCTTTTTCAAGCATGTTGCCAAGCGTGCCGAAATTAAGATAAAACTTATCGCCAATTTGCGTGAGCGAGCCTGTGTGTTCGTGTCCAAACAAGAACACGTCCCCCTCTAAATTTTCAAAAAGGGATTTTACCTGCTCTTCGGTAGGAAGATAAATTAAATCTTTAAACCTACCCCTATTGTTTTTAGGATAATGAAAAGCAACGATTTTTTTGCCACAATCTTCAAACACTAACTTTTCGGGCAGAGCCTCTAAAAAGGCTTTTGCCGATTTTGTAAGCACTCTTTGTTGCCAAGCAAACATTTTTATTCTAGTATCTACTGACGGCAATCTGCTTAAATCAAGTGTTGCAAACATATCGTGATTGCCCTTTACACAAAGAATATCTGGTCTTTTTCTTATAAGTTGTACCGTTTCATCTGGGTACGCTCCACCACCTACGATATCGCCAAGGCATAATATTTTATCTGGTTTTAACTCGTCAATTTCTTTAAGCACTGCCTTTAAAGCAAAGACGTTTGCGTGGACGTCTGTTATTACTGCATATCTCATGCGATTATTATACTATAAAGTCAATATTTTTGCAATAAAATCTATAAATTTTACAAACAAAAAACGGAGCTAAAGCCGAGCCACTAAAAAGCTCAAGCGTCAGTTCCGTTTTTAAATTTTTAATCTTTGCTAATTACCTTTTTTTGCCAAGACTTTTTTTGGCAGTTTGGGCATTTTAAATATCTTGTTCTACCCATATGCATTGCTAGATTAACCGCCCTATAGCTAGGCACGTATTTATGTCCACAATGCTTGCATGCGTAATAACCTGCAATCTGCTCGATTTTTACAGCGTAAAAAATACCTATAACACAAGGGATAAGCCCAGACAAAACTATCAAGACTCTTTGCCATTCTTCTACTGTCCCTTCTGGGATAAACCCTGCTATTATGCAAGGTATAAGCAATACGAGTACCGACAAAACACCTATTACGCATTCAAGTCTTAGAAGATGTCTATCTGCAACTTCTTTTTGTTTAACCATTTCTATCAATTTGTTATCTACGTCTTTGTTATAATTTTCCACGTTTACCACCTCTCCACTTAATAAATCGTTTACTGTAATTTTTAAAATGTTACACAATTCAATCATTATTGACGAATCGGGTAACGACTTGCCCGTCTCCCACTTTGATACTGCCCTATCAGTTACGGCAAGCATTTCAGCGAGTTTCATCTGGGTTAAATTGTTCTCTTTTCGCTTTTCGGCTATAAATTTACCGATTTTAACTTGATCCATTTTTGCCTCCTTTTACTGCATTAACTTGATCCATTTTTACCTCCTTTTACTGCATTATACTACGCACAATGCAAAAAAACAACGTACCATTGGTTGAGTTTGGAGAGTTTTAACTCTACCCACGGTAGAAAACGTCAAATTCTGCATTTTATAATCTATCAATTTTTATTAAACTCATATTTAAAGTCAAGTTTGCCTCTTTTGATAATATACGCACCTATGAATTTCGCCTCTATATTCTATCTGCTCTTCTTCGCCCGTAAGCGTCATACCACATTTTTGCATAACTCGTTGGCTTGCAAAATTTTCTTCAAAAGCACCTGCTTTTACAGTTTTAAAACCCGATTGAAAAATTAGGTCAATGCAAGCACTTAACGTTTCAGTTGCAAAGCCTTTATTTTTAAAACTTGGGTGTATAACGTAACCTAGTTCCACCTCGTTTTTACCTATAAAAACATCATTAACAAAGCCTATAAGTCGATTATCGAGGCAAATGCCATATACAAAGCGATTATAATCACTTGACAAATCTCTAAACCTACGTGCAAGTTTTAACGCCTCTTCTTTAACGGAAAAGTCTGGAAGCATAAAGGTCTTTTTAACCTCTTCGCTCATAAAAATGTCTATTAAATTGTCAAAATGACTTTCTACTATCTCCCTTAAAACAAGCCTTTTGGTTGCGATTTTTGGCTGATGCTTAAATTTCATTTTAGTCCTCTTTGTAAATCAAGGTTTCTGGATGAGAAAAGACAAACTTAATATTTTTATTTGGGTTTATTAGCAAATTTAAAACTCCCGACTCTTTAGTTCCTAGCCTTGTGTCCATAACAAGTTTTCTATAAGGCTTAAACCCACACTTTTCTTGCACCCTTTTAGACTGATTGTTAAAATCGTAATACCCACAAGTTAAAAAGTCTAAATTAAGTTCATTAAACAAGTAGTCAATAACTGCCTTTACTGCCTCTGGCATAATGCCTTTGCCCCAATAATCTTTAGCTAAAACGTAGCCTATTTCTCTGCCATCATAATCAAAAAACTCTGATAAAGCATGCTCCATGCCGTATTCTTCAACACCAAGCGAGCCTATAACCTTGTTATTTTGCTTATAAACGATAGCAAAGGTTTTATCTTCTAATATAAATTTGTCTAGTATTTCTTGAGATTTTTCTATGCTTTCGTGATGATGCCACCCTGCCATTTCGCCAACGCCCTCAACTTTAGCATATTCAAAAAAATCTCTTAAATCATTTTGTGTAAAAGCCCGTAAAATAATCCTTTCTGTTTGAATAACTTTGCCGTTTATTTTAAATTTAGCGTTCATAGGCCACCTACTTAAATTTTTGTTTATTATATCACACTTTTTATTAATATCCAACCCTTTTACAAAAAAACAGCACCCACATAAGTGAGTGCTGAAATTTTTGATAATGAACAAGAAATTATCTCTTTGAGTTTTTGCAATACCGTTTGATATCGTGAATATCGTGTGATTTCGTGCGATATCGTGCATTTATTGTATGTTTTCT
>JAFVSF010000221.1 GCA_017503885.1 Clostridia bacterium | reverse complement strand
GTGTGGGCATTGTGAAATGTGCAAGGCTGGAAAGGAATATCTTTGTAACGATAGTTCGGAAATAGGGTATTACCCTCATCACGGCGGTTATGCGGAATACCTTAAAGTTCCTGTTTCTGCAATTGTTCCGATAGGAGACAACGTTTCTGACCTTGCAGGTGCAATTTTAGAAAGTTCCGTTTGTCCTACGGAATCTTTAATGAGAGTAGGCGTTCCTCTAAACGCAACGGTATTAGTTACGGGTAACAGACCTGCGGCACTTGCTTATATTATGATTGCAAAGACTATGGGGGCTGGAAAAATCATTTCAATAATCCGTGATGATAAGAAAGCAGAACTAACCAAGTCTTTTGGTGCGACGCACGTTTTCAATTCTAAGACGCAAGAGGTTGAAAGGGAAATATTTAACGCAACGAACGGAAAAATGGCGGATATAGTAATTGAAGCAACCGGTGCCGGAGCGGTAATAGAAAAGTGTTTTGATTACGTTGGTAAGGGCGGAACGATTATTCAATATGGTATTCCAGGTGAAGAGGAAAAAATAAATATGCCGATTAAAAAAATCGTTTGCAACGAAATTTCTTATCTCGGTGCGGTTGGCAATACTAAAGCGTGGAAACCGCTTGTAGATATGATTGATAACGGAAAAATCGACGTAGAGAAGATGGTCACTCACACCTTTACGCTTGATGAAATAGACAAGGCGTTCGACCTTTATAGAAATCACGATAGAAAACTAATTAAAGCAGTTATAAAATTTTAAGGAGTTAAATTATGAAAATTACAGACGTAGAAGTTATTGTTGTTAGACAAGATGAAGTAAAAATGATTGGAGACGGCAGTCAAGATACTGCAGTCGTATTAGTTCACACGGACGAGGGAATAACAGGTATTGGCGAAGTTGACTCTTCTCCAGAAGTTGTTAAAGCAATCGTCGAAGCACCTGCTTCACACGACCAATGCAGAGGCTTAAAAGAAATTTTGCTTGGCGAAGACCCCACCAACATTGAATATCTCTGGTATAAAATGTATTACTATAGTTACTATTATACGAGGAGAAGCGTAGGAATTCACGCAATGAGCGGTATTGATATTGCTCTTTGGGATATTGCTGGCAAAAAATACGGTCTTCCAGTTTCTAAACTTTTAGGGGGTAGATTTAGAGAAAAAATTCCAGCATACTGCTCAGTATTAATGCCAGGCACAAAAGAAGAAATTGACGAACTTGTTGCACATCATAAAGCAGATTGCAACTATCACGGATATAAATTCGGTTGGGGTGCGCTCGGCGAAAGCGAAGAAAAAGACGTCAAACTCGTTGAATATTGTAGAAAGGCTGTAGGCGATGACGCTCGTCTTATGATTGATATCGGTATGAGATGGACGGACTATAAGTACGCTTTAAGAGTATCAAAAGAGTATGAAAAGCAAAAAATTTATTGGCTTGAAGAACCTTTTGCTCCAGACAGAACGGAAGACTTCGGTAGGCTTGCTGATAACATTAACGTTTCTCTTGCATCTGGCGAAGAATTTGGTACAATGTATGAATTTAAGGAAATGTTAGATAACGGAAAAGTTGATATTGTTCAACCGGATATGAGTCGTTGTGGTGGTATTACTATGACTAAAAAAATTGCGGATATGGCACAACTTAGAGGCAAAAAACTTATTCCACACGCATTTAAGACGGGCGTTTTAATGGGTGCTACTCTTCAATTAATCGCATCTATTCCTAACGC
>JAFVSF010000220.1 GCA_017503885.1 Clostridia bacterium | reverse complement strand
GTAGAATTATATCGTCTATAGGCGAAAACGTATCGATTGTTTCTCTAAAGCAAACTGACGGAAGGGTGTATTTAGACGGAATTATCAATTCGGACGTTGTATTTAAAAATACAGATAACGGTATTGTTTCAACGCCTTGCGAAAGCCCTTTTAGCATAGATTTTGCAGTTGAGGGCGAAGTTTGTGGTATGCGTGTTGTCTTAACAGACGTGATTGCAAGGGTGAGAAATGAGTCTATTGAACTTGAATGTCAGTTAAGGCTATATTATAACGAGTATACAAAACAAGTTGTACATTGCGTTCAAGATATTCAAGAATTATCTGCAAGAAAGAATTTGGATGGTGCAATAAATATTTGTATTGCTAAAAAGGGTGACGACGTGTGGGACGTTGCTAAAAAACTTGGCTTTGACGAGCAAGAAATTTTGCAGTTTAATCCAGACGTTCGCTTTCCACTTGAGTTGGATGATAGAATTATAGTATATAGACAAAAATTTTAAGGGCTTCTAGCCTAAGGGGATACTTATGAGAATTCGCAATAAAGCGTATGCAAAAATTAATCTTTCACTTAACGTTTATAACGCAAGCAATGGATATCACGACCTAGATAGCGTGGTGTGTACTATAGATTTATATGATGAAATAATTGCATCAAAGCGTAAAGATGATAAGATAAATTTGACAATGCGAGGTATTGGTGAAGACGTTTTGAGTACAACTAATAACAACGCTTATAAAGCGGCAAAACTCTTTAAGGAAACGTTTGGCGTAAAAGGCGTAGACCTTAAAATTGTTAAGCATATTCCACTTGCAGGGGGGCTTGGTGGCAGTTCTGCAGATATTGCAGGAGTTTTGAACACCATGAAAGAACTTTACGACGTAGAAGAAGACGTAAAACCTCTTGCAGACAAATTGGGTAGTGATAGTGGCTATCTCTTGACAGGTGGCTATGCTCGAATTAGAGGAAGAGGAGAAGTTGTTACTCCAATTTCTTCTAATTTAGATTTTTGGGTTGTACTTTGTTACTCGGAGCAAGGCGTAAACACTGCAGATTACTTTAAAAAATATGATGAAAATCCAACAACAGAAAAGCCGTCTAATAACGACGTTTTATCTACGGCTATTGAAAATGGCGATTTGCTCGGTGTAACAAAAGAAATTGGCAACGATTTAAAAGAGCCTGCTATTTCTCTTTGTGTTGAAATGAAAAATAATTTGCAAGCATTAAAAGATTTAAGCCCTTTAAGTGCATCAGTTTCAGGAAGTGGGGCAACAACTTTTGCCATTTTTGAAACAAAAGAACTTGCTTTATGGGCGGCGGATAGGTTAAGAAGAAAAGGTTTAAACGTAGAAGTTGTTTCTACGATAATTCCACAAAATCTTAAAAATCGCAAAAAACTTTTCAAAAATTAAACTAAAAATTATAATATAAGTATAAAAATACTCCTTTGAGGCAAAGATAATACCCAAAGGAGTTTTTTTATGAGAAAAATTTGCATAACTTTTTTAATTTTATTCATAATATTTGTGACAACGGGTTGTAGACGGATTCAAGAGGGAAATCTAGCAAAAGAAAATACCGAATTTTTAAGAATACACGTGCGTGCAAATTCAAATTCGGATGAGGATCAGTCTATAAAGTATTATATAAAAGATGAAATAGTAAAATATCTTACTCCGTTTATTGCCCAATGTCACAGTAAAGACGAGACCGTAATCGTAATAGAAGAAAAGAGAAAGACCTTAGAGTATATAATAGACGGTATTCTAAAGAAAAACGGCTTAGATTATTCTTCCCGAATAAGCGTAAGAAACGAGAAGTTTCCAACTAGGGTATACGAGGGTTTTACTTTGGAATGTGGCTATTACGATGCGGTTATCGTTGAACTCGGCGAGGCAAAGGGAGATAATTGGTGGTGCGTCGTATATCCACCTCTTTGTTTTACAGGTGGCGAAAACGTAAAATATTCTTCTCTAATTTTGCAAATAATCGAAGAGTTTAAGAATAAGTTTGTAAATACCAAGCAGAAAAAGTAAAAATAATCTTTGTAATATTTTTCCTTGTTTTTCGTTTGGTATAAATTAGGAGGAATATATGAATAAAAGAAAAAAGATTTTAACGGCTTTGGCGTTGTCTTTTGCTTTTACGTGTATGGCTGTTGCTATTGTATATAGCGTTTATAATACTGCCAACAATACGGCGTTTTATGCAGTTGCAGAAGACGTTTTAACGTTAAAGCAAGGTAGCCGAGGCGAAACGGTAAAAAAAATTCAGCAAAAATTAAAGAGATGGGGTTATTATTCTGGGGCAGTTGATGGTATTTTCGGCTCGCAAACAAGAAAAGCAGTAGTACTTTTCCAAAAGAGAAACGGTTTAGTTGCCGACGGAATAGTTGGTAAAAGGACCTTTCAAGCACTGGGAATTTCAACCTCTTCAAATTCTTCATCTTCTTCGACTTCGCAAGGTGTAAACGGCTATACAAGTTCGGACGTTGCTCTTCTTGCAAGGCTAATTCACGCAGAGGCAAGAGGGGAAAGTTATACGGGACAAGTTGCCGTTGGTGCAGTCGTTTTAAATAGGGTTAGAAGTTCTTCTTTTCCAAATACAATATCTGCGGTTGTGTATCAACCTTATGCTTTCACTTGCGTAAATGACGGACAAATTAATTTAAGCCCAAATCAAACTGCCTTTTCCGCTGCGAAAGACGCAATGAACGGTTGGGACCCCTCGTATGGTAGTTTGTATTACTATAATCCTGCAATAGCAACAAGCAAATGGATTTTTTCAAGAAAGACGGTTGTAACTATTGGTAAACACGTCTTTGCAATATAAGGGGGTAGTTATGAGTAATGAGATAAAAAAAGAAAATTCTGCTATTGAAAAAGCAGAGTCAATAGCAAATCAAGAATATAATCAAGTAATAGCCCCAATGCAAGGGCTTTCAATAAACGGTGGGTTCGTGCAACCACAAACAGTGCCAATTTTGCCTCCAGTTCAAACAAAAAAGAAACTTAAAAAAGGCAAGAGGCAAGTTGAGGATAGTACTGGAGATAAAAGTAGAAGTGTTTTAGATAAGGATGCGAAAATACAAATAAAAGCAGAAAAACAAAGGGAAAAGGCAAAGTTAAAGAAAATAAAAGCAGAAAAGAAAGCAGATTTAAAACGCCAAAAATCTGAAGAGAGGGCGTATTTAAAAAGAGTTAAAGCCGATCAAAAGCACGAGCATAAGAATAACAAAGGGAGCAGAAAGGAAAGAGAGCGTAATAACAAGAGAAAAAGAGGTGTAGGTGGTTGGATTGCCGCTGTCGTTTCATTAGGTTGCGTAACTTTGGTTTTAGGTTCACTTTTAACAGTTTCGCTTTTTACAGATTATATGGATAGTGGAAAGGTCAACACGAATTCTGCAAATAGCCAAAGGGCATTTTACGATTTTGTTGGCTACGTTGACAATATGGAAACTAATATGTCAAAGTTCTTCGTTGCATCAGATAGTCAAGGTCAGCAAAAAATTCTTACCGAACTAACCGTTCAAAGTAATTTGGCGGATGCCTCACTTTCGGAACTTCCTATAATGGATGAGTCTAAGTATTTAACTTCAAAATACGTCAATCAAGTTGGCGACTATTCAAAATATTTAAATAATCGACTTATAGACGGATATTCTTTAACTGAAAGTGAGATAAATTCAATGAGAGAACTTTATAAAGTAAACTTAAACTTAAAAAAGGTGCTATCGGATTTATCGGCTAGTATAAATGAAAACTATGACTTTTCAGCACTTTCTAAAAATGATGCAAACGACGTGATTATAGCACAGTTTAACGATATAGAGTCTAACGCAATGGAATATCCTTCAATGATATACGACGGAGCGTTTTCAGATGGTTTAGAAGGAAAGGCTGTTCGAGGTTTAGTAGGGGAAGAAGTAACTGAACTTGAGGTTATTGAAATTTACAAAAACCTATTCGGAAGATACGGAATAGAAAAAGTTGAAGTTACAGGTATGGTCGAAAACAGTGGAATAAACTGTTATAACGTTATATCTCAAACAAAGGAAAACGGTGAGGTTTATGCACAAATTTCTAAGCAAGGTGGCAAATTGATTATGTTTAACGCATATAAAGATTGCGAGGGGTTAAACGTTGGCGAAGAAGAAAGTGTAGTAATTGCAGAAGAATTTATAACTTCGCTTGGTATTTCTAATATGGCGTGCGTATGGAGTTATACTTCGGGTAGCACTACGTATTTAAACTTTGCTTGTGATAAGGATGGAATTATAGCATATCCCGACCTTATTAAAGTAAAAGTTTGTAGAGAAAGAGGTGTTGTTTCAGGCTTTGATGCTGATGAATATTATATGAATCACACTCAAAGAACTATTGAAGAGCCTAAATACACGCTAAACGACGCTTACGAGAAAGTTAGTAAAGAACTTGAAATTCGCTCATCTGCAACTGTAATAATACCGACTGACGGTGGAAATGAAAAACTTGCTTATGAGTTTATTGGAGATTACAACGGAGAGTCGTATTACGTTTATATAGATGCAAATACTTTAATGCAAGCAGACATATTTAAGGTGGTAAACACCGAGCAAGGTAGACTGCTTATTTAATAGAAAAAGTACGGATTATTTTAGTCCGTACTTTTCTTTTGTAAAAACAGTTGTTAAAATGAAATAAATTATGTATAATAAAAAAGTAGGCTAAAAGTGATTTTAATTTTCAGCCACGAGTATTACGTAAATAACTAAAAAATAAAAGGTATGTTATGAAAAAACTTATTTTAATCTTATTAACTATGGTGGTTTGTTTTGCACTTACAGGTTGTTCGTGTTCAAAAAACAAGACTGAGCCAAGTTCATCTCCAATTGGTTCAGAACACGACGTTGGGGGAGAGTATCCTGAAGAGTGGAATTAATTAAGAAAAATGTAAAAACCTTGCCGACTGGCAAGGTTTTTATTATGAGTTTTTATGCTCTTTCATCAATTTTGTAGGTTGGAACAAGTTCTTTTACAAGATATTTCATATCATCCGTTTCGTCGTATGCAGCAGTGTAAAGATTGTCTAACGTGTTCCATAAGTTTTCTTCGTCAAGTTTAATTGGCTGTGCTATATTAATAAGCCCGTTAGGCGTTTTTTGCATACCTTCTTCATCCATAAGCCTTTCTTCAAAAAGTTTTTCGCCAGGGCGAAGTCCAGTACATTTAATTTCAATATCAACGCCTGGTTCTAAACCAGAGAGTTTAATAAGGTTATAAGCTAAATCGTAAATTCTTACAGGTTCGCCCATATCAAGAACAAATATTTGTCCACCCTTAGCGTACGAGCCTGCTTGAAGAACGAGAGAAACTGCTTCAGGTATAGTCATAAAGTATCTTATTATGTCTTGGTGCGTAACAGTAACTGGGCCACCCTCGGAAATTTGCTTTTTAAAGAGTGGAATAACCGAACCGTTAGAACCTAAAACGTTGCCGAATCTTACTGCAACAAAGTTGGTGTTTTTGCTATGTTTACCAATCGTTTGAATAATCATTTCACAAATACGCTTTGTTGCACCCATAATATTCGTTGGGTTAACTGCTTTATCCGTAGAAATTTGAACGAAAGTTTTTACAGCGTATTTATCTGCACATTTTGCAACGTTGTACGTGCCGAAAACGTTGTTTTTAACTGCTTCGTTAGGGCTTGTTTCCATAAGAGGAACGTGTTTATGTGCTGCTGCGTGGAAGACTATTTCTGGTCTATATTTCGCAAAAACGTCTTCAATTTTACCTTTATCTCTTATACTAGCGATAAGTGTTAGGAGGTTTAACGTAGGGTATTTTCTTCTTAATTCTTGTTCAATGTCGTATGCGTTATTTTCGTAGATATCTAAAATAATAAGTTGCTTTGGTTTGTGGCTTGCTATTTGACGGCAAAGTTCACTACCTATTGAGCCACCACCACCGGTAACTAATACTGTTTTACCCTCTATGTAACCTATTATTTCCTCTACGTCAACGTCAACTTGATCACGACCTAAAAGGTCTTGCACGTCAACGTCTCTAAGGTTAGAAACTGAAATTTGTCCGTCGGCAAGTTGGTAAATACCAGGTAGAATTTTTACTGGGCAACCACTGTCGTTACATCTAGCAATAATTTTGCTCAATCTCTTTCTTCCAACAGATGGCATTGTAATAAAGATTTCATCAACCTTGTATTCCGTAACTGCTTTTTTAATATCGTAAGTAGTGCCTACGATTTTTATGCCTGCAATGTTTTTGCCAAGCTTATCAACGTCGTCGTCAATAAGGCAAACTGCCGTGTAGTTAAGTTTATCTGAATTTCTCAATTCCGTTAGTAGTGAGTTACCGGCACTGCCAGCACCAACTATCATAACTCGCTTGTTTGGATTTTCGCTTTTTTGAGTGTATTTTTTTGCTATACCGATAATTCTGTTGTGGAATCTTGAAATAAGGGTAAAGTAAAAAGCAAAAGACAAATACACTAAAGTAGTTGTAAATTTTATTTCGGAGTGGAAAATTGCTACGTCGTAAATGATGTTTGCAAAACCTACCGTTATTACTGCCATTGCAATCTTTAAAGCTTCAACGATACTAACCGTTTGGAGTACCATTGAGTATAGCCCAAGAACTGCAAAGCACAATATCGTAATTGATAAGTTCATTGCAAACCAACCTGCTATTTTCCAGTCGAAAGGAAATCCTGGTAACGTGCCGTAATAAGCAAAAAACAAGGATACAGAAAGTAAAATAACGTCAATCGCAAAAAGAATTATCTTTTTAAGTTTTTCATGTTTTCTATTTTTCATAGTTCACCTTATAACGTAGAAAAAGTGTAATAATAATTATACTAAATACTATTATAACAAATAACGTTATATTTTGCAAGTGTTTAAGCAAGTTAAAAGTTTTTAAAAAGTCAAGTTTTAATTTTGTTGTGAATAAAATTGAATAGGTGTTATTATGTTTCAATCTCTTTTAACTTTATTAGGTGGAATTTCAGTGTTTTTATATGGGCTTAAGACTATTAGTCAAGGCACACAGTCGTTTATATCTAAAACCAAAACGCAAACCCTTACAAATTTTGTCAAAAGACCTGTAAACGGAGTGTTTTTAGGTATGGTCGTTGCCGGTGTTACGCAAAGTAGCGTTGCAGTTAGTTTTATAACGGTTGGGCTTGTTGAATTAAACGTGATTTCTTTTAACGTGTCAGCACCAATTATTATGGGTGCAAACGTCGGTACGACAATAACTGCACAGCTCGTTTCACTATCTGGTGGAGAGGGTGTGATTATCGGCTCTTTTGCCTCGATAATCGGCTTATTGACGGGTTTTTCTAAAAATAATAAGTTGAAAAACATAGGTGAATCACTTATGGGACTTGGGCTGATTTTTGCAGGGCTAACCATTATGAACGGAGCAATAGTGAGTTTGGTTTTTTACGGATGGTTTAAAAGTTTGTTTTTAATTGAAAATCCTATCGTTTTGTTTTTAAATGGCGTTGTTACAACAGCCGTAGTACAAAGTTCTTCTGCAATAACAGGTATAATGGTGTTGCTTGCAGGAAACGGTATGGTTGGTTTTAAAAGTGCAGTATTTTTAACTTTGGGTGCTAACGTTGGCAGTTGCTTTTCCGTAATTTTTGCATCGCTGAATAAATCCGTTCAAGCAAAGCGAGCATCTTTGTTCAATTTTTGTTTTAATTTACTAGGCTCACTAATTTTTTTCCCAATAATGCTCGTATTTGGAGATGAGTTTGCTACAATTTTTATGGCAAACAATTTAGACGTGGGCAGGGCGATTGCTAATTTTCATACAATCTTTAACTTGTCGTGCGTCGTTTTGTTTATGCCGTTTTATCGCACGTTGACAAATTTAATTGCAAAATTTGTTTGTGATCAGCCAAAAATGAAAAAGCGAAATACTTTTTATAAAACTTTTACAAGTAAAAGTCGTCGCTTTAATTGACAATCATTAAAATATTGTGTAAACTATAATATGGCAACTGGTAAAGTTTGCCTAATACAATTAAAATCGTTAATAAAAAATTTTTCATATAAGGAGTAACACAATGAACAAGAAGTCAATTAAAGACATCGACGTTAAAGGCAAAAAGTGTTTAGTTAGATGTGATTTCAACGTACCTATGAAAGACGGAGTTATCACTGATGAAAACCGTATTAACGGAGCACTCCCAACCATTAAGTATCTTATGGAACACGGTGCAAAGGTAGTTCTTTGCTCACATATGGGTAAGCCTCACAACATTTATACCGAGGGCTTTGGTTTAAATAAGAAAGAGAAGAAAGCAGTTGAAGCTCTTCCAGAAAACGAAAGAGAAGCAGCAAAGGCTGAATATATTGCTAAAGCGTTAAAGGGCGACGCTAAAAAATTCACTCTTGCTCCAGTTGCTAAAAGACTTAACGAACTTTTAGACGGTAAGGTTGCATTTGCTACCGATATCGTTGGCGAAGACGCTTGTGCTAAAGTAGCAGCTTTAAAAGAAGGCGAGTGCGTACTCCTTGAAAACCTTCGTTTTGACGCTGGTGAAGAAAAGAAACACGAAGATTTCTGCAAGAAACTCGCTCAATTTGCAGACGTATACGTAAACGATGCTTTCGGAACAGCTCACCGTTCACACGCATCTACTGCCGCTATCGTTGAATACGGTCTTGTTGAAACTGCTGTTTGTGGTTTCCTTATCGAAAAAGAACTTTCAGTTATGGCTGCATCATTAGAAAACCCACAAAGACCTTTCGTTGCTATTTTAGGTGGTGCAAAGGTTGCTGATAAACTCAACGTTATTTCTAACCTTTTAGATAAGTGCGATACACTCATTATCGGTGGTGGTATGGCGTACACCTTCTTAAAGGCTCAAGGCTATGAAGTAGGTGCATCAATGGTTGACGAAAGCAAGATTGACTACTGTTTAGAAATGATGGCTAAGGCTAAAGAGGCTGGCAAGAAGATTCTTCTCCCAGTTGACGGCGTTCAAATTAAAGAATTCCCAAATCCTATCGACGCTCCTATCGATACAGTTGTTAGAAACGTTGGCGATTTCGCTCCAGATATGGAATCTTGCGATATCGGTCCTAAAACTAGAGAACTTTATGCTGAAGCATTAAAGGGTGCTAAAACGGTTATTTGGAACGGACCTATGGGCGTATTTGAAAACCCAACTTTAGCAGCTGGTACTAACGCAATCGCTAAGGCTATGGCTGCTTGCGAAGGCGCAACTACTATTATCGGTGGTGGCGACTCTGCTGCTGCAGTTGCTCAACTTGGCTATGCCGATAAGATGACTCACATCTCTACAGGTGGCGGTGCATCTCTCGAACTTTTCGAAGGCAAGAAGCTCCCTGGTATCGAATGTCTTAACGATAAGAACTAATCAATAGTAAATTTGGCTCTTGCACAATCATATTGTCATTGATTTGCACGAGCCTTTTACATTTTTATTAAAACAAAAAAGGAGAAAGTATGAATTATTTAATTTTAATTGTATTGTTTGCTTCTTTACTTGCTCTTTCATTCGCTTTCCTTAACTTTTATCTTGTTAAAAAGATGAAAGAAGGTAGCGAGCGCATGCAAGAAATTGCAGCAGCAATTAGAGAAGGCGCAAACGCATTTATTCATTACGAATATAAAATAGTAGCTATAATCGGTTCGTTTATCGCTGTTGTTTTAGGTTTAATAATTTCTTGGCAAACTGGTATATCTTTCGTTATCGGTGCGATAATGAGTGCGACTGCGGGATTTATTGGTATGAAAATTGCAACTTATGCAAACGTTAGAGTTGCAAACGAAGCAAATAACACACGTGATATCGGCAAAACTTTAAAAGTTGCATATCGCGGTGGCTCAGTTATGGGGCTTTGCGTTGCTGGTTTTGCTCTTTTAGGTGTAATTATTGTTTACGCGCTTTTCGGTATTTTAGGTGGAATGCTTGAAGTAACAGCGGCAAGCACGGTTGTAACACACGTTAACCCAATTACAGGGTCAAGCTACAACTTCTCACTTGTTCTTTCTGGTTATGCTCTTGGTTGTTCAATTATCGCTCTTTTCAACCGTGTTGGCGGCGGTATTTACACTAAGGCTGCAGATATGGGTGCTGACCTTGTTGGTAAAACAGAGGCTCATATTCCAGAAGATGACCCAAGAAACCCAGCAACTATTGCAGACAACGTAGGTGATAACGTTGGTGACGTAGCTGGTCTTGGTGCAGACCTTTTAGAAAGTTACGTAGGTGCAATTCTTTCTTGTGCTATTCTTGCTATCGAAATATTTACGCACAATGTGGCGTTTAATTCTACTACGCTCTATGCAAAAATGGTAATATTCCCAATATTGTTTGCTGGCGTTGGTCTTGTTGCTTGTGTAATCGGTATTGGCGCAACACTCTTTAAGAGAAAGCTTTCTAATAATCCTCACATGGAATTGAATATATCTACGTGGATTTCTGCCGGTCTTGCAATTGCTTTAGGTTTTGTGCTTACGTTCTTCTTGTTTGCAGGTGAAGAGACAAAGCAACTTGAAGCAGCAGGTCTTACTTTAGGTGGAATTACCCCTTGGGTTACAGCCACAATTGGTATTGCGGTAGGCGTTCTTATTGGTATTATATCTGAGTATTATACAAGCTACGACTACAAGCCTACAAAGGGTATTTCTAATGCATCAAAAGAAGGTCCTGCCCTTACAATTACTCAAGGTATGGCAACTGGTATGATTTCTTGTATGCTCCCTGTTGTTTGCTTAGGTATTGCAATTTATGCTTGTTATATGTTAGGTGGTATGTATGGTGTAGGTTGTGGCGCAATTGGT
>JAFVSF010000219.1 GCA_017503885.1 Clostridia bacterium | reverse complement strand
GGTCTAAAAATACGGCGTTTTCTTCAAATGAGCTTGATTTTATAGAAAACTCATATCCGTTTTTAGTTAAAATATCTTTTCTTCTTGGAGAATTACTTGCAAGAAATAATTTCATAACGAAAATATTATAGCCTATCACCTTATTTTTGTAAAGAATAAGTTGGTTAAACTTGAAAACATCCTATTATTAATGTATAATTTACTTGTCGGATAATAGGTTTTTTTGTTGTAAAATAAAAAAATAAGACAGTTAAACCGTCTTATTAAACGCCTTAGTTGGCGTTTGGTAGCCCCACGGAGAATCGAACTCCGGATTCAGCCTTGAGAGGGCTGCGTCTTAACCGCTTGACCATGAGGCCTTATTGAATACTACCTTATTATAGCAAAAAGTTTTTGCGTTTGCAACAAAATAAAGGTAGTTTTTGCAAAAAGCCCGCCTGTGCCGACGAAAGAGCAAATAATAACCCGTTTTGTAAACAGGCGAATTCCTGAGCCTATTAAGTCTGCATCTCTATATCACGACCGGAAAATACGACGGTCAAGAGCACCGCTCTTTAATAGGGTTTAGATTTCTTTAATTAAAAATGTGGATTTTTTTAACTCCTTCTATCGAACACCGCAGGTAAAATCTATTTTAGCAGTATTTTGTAAAATTTGCAACCATTATTAGTTTATAAATTCTTTTTTCTTTTGGTATTAAAATGAAAAGATATTTAAATTTTAGACCAATTCTATATTTTGCAATCAGTTTAATATTAGGAATACTTTCTGCATACTTATATTTTTCCAAAGCATTTATTATTTTAAGTATTTTAATAGTATTATTTTTAATCTGTTTGATTTTATTTCTAATTATGGCAAGAGGTAAGATAAAATCAAAATTAATATATCTTTTAGTCTTTGTCTTGTTCTCAATTATAGGAACTTGTAGCTGTACTTTAAGTATAATAGATTATGATAAAGCAGATTTAGGAAAGGTCAATTTAACAGTCAACGGAAGAATAACTGAAGTTTATCAAACAGAAAGTAGTAAAGCTTATTTTCTTTCGGAAGTTAAATTTTCTGGAATTAAAAACGTAAAAAGTAATTATAAACTTTGCGTTTACGTTTATGGTGCTACTGATTATGACGTTGGAGATATAATTTCCTTTTATGCAACCGTAAACGATTTAGGGGTTATTTACGAGGGTAAAATTAACACGCAAAACATAGCTTCTAAATATAAGTATAATTGTACTGTCAATTCTGATAAAATTACCCTCTTAGGTAACAACACTACGATTTTCGAAAAGGTTAATCTTGGAATAAGAAAGGCTTTGCAAGAAGGGTTAGATAGCCGTGAGTTTTCGGTTGCGTACGCACTTATGTGTGGAAACTCAGAGTATATGGACGAGGAATTGATTTTCTCGTTTAGACAAGCAGGCGTTGCACATATATTTGCCGTATCTGGTCTGCATATAGGGTTTATGGCAACTTCAATTTCTTTTTTATTGAGAAAATTCAAAGTCAATAAAATAATCTCTGCTATTATTACCATATTATTATTAATTTTTTATTCTGGAGTCTGTGGGTTTTCTATTTCTTCATT
>JAFVSF010000218.1 GCA_017503885.1 Clostridia bacterium | reverse complement strand
GCCTCCTTGCTAAATTTACAAAAACAGAGCAGTTTTGTGCTACCATTTGACTTATACCTATGATATAATAAAATTGCTAAACTGTCAAGGAGAAAACAAAAAAATGCAAAAAATGATTACAGTTGTGTTAGTGGGTGCGGGAAATAGAGCCAACGTATATGCTTCTGTTTCTTTGGATAATCCTGAAAAAATGAAGGTCGTAGGTATTGTTGACCCCGACCCTGTACGTAGAGAATTGATGCGTGAACGTTACAACGTATCGATTGAAAATTGCTTTGACGACGTATCGGAATTTGTTAAGAGAGAAAAATTTGCCGACGCTGTTATTAACGGTACGATGGACCATTTGCACGTGCCTACTTCTATTCCTATTTTGGAAAAGGGTTACGACATGCTGCTGGAAAAGCCTTTTGCTGTAAACGAGCAAGAAATGAACGAGCTTGTTGAAGTGGCAAGAAAGCATGGTAACAAAGTAGTAATCGGGCATGTTCTTAAATATACAGATTTTTATCAAGCGATTAAAAATCACATATTGAACGGAGATATTGGCAAAATTATTTCGATTGAAACGTGTGAACACGTAAGCTATCATCACATGGCAGCTTCTTACGTACGTGGTAAATGGAGTTCTGAAAAGGAGTGCTTTGCACCGATGTTATTGGCAAAGTCTTGTCACGACGTAGATATTTTACTTTGGATGATGAAAGAAACTGAACCGTTACAAGTGGTAAGTTATGGAGCAGATTTCCAATTCGGTAAAGAAAGAAAGCCAGAGGGTGCAGGAACTCGTTGTATGACAGATTGTCCGTATGAGAAAGAGTGTATTTTCTCGGCAAATTCTAACTACCTTGCTTATCCTAGATGGGGACAATACGTTTGGAAATGCTTGGAAGCCAATAAGAATTTGACACCAGAACAGCAGGCAGAGTCTTTAAGAACAGACAATCGCTACGGTAAATGCGTATGGGATTTTGAAAGAGACGGCAACGTAGACCACCAGGCAGTTATGTTCAATTTTAAAAATGGTGCAACGGGTACGTTCAGTATGGTCGGCGGTTGTGCAAAACCCGAACGAAATATTCATATTGTTGGTACGCTCGGTGAAATTAAGGGAACGTTTGACGATTCTTGTTACGTAGTTAGAAAAATGTCGCCGGCAACTTCGCCTCTTGGGTACACGGAAACTGTATACGATTTGAACGTGAAAGGAGATATGATCGGTGCAGTAGGTGGACATGGTGGTGGCGACCAAAAGCTTGTACACGATTTCTTGGATTACTTAAATGGAAACGAGCCTTCTGTTTCTTGTGCAACTTTGGAAGATTCGGTAATCAGCCATAGAGCAGTATTCAAGGCGATGCAGTCGAAATATACTGGCGAAATTGTAAAGATATAACAAAAACTTTATCGGATGGAAAAGCGTTGACATGTCGGTAAAATGAATAATTGGATTATAGTTGTCGTATAAAAAATAGATATGGACAACCGATAATATAGCGAAGTAAACAAATTTTTCAAGGAGGAAAAAAGGATGAAAAAAAGATTGTTTACAAGTGTTTTGAGTGCTTTATTGCTCACTGTAATTACCATGTTTGGGTTTGCAGGATGTGGCATGACTGGGGATGAAAAAGAAATTTCCCTCAACGAAACAGTCAAAGAGCTCGTGTTAGGCGAAAGCTTTACTTTGACGGCAACGACAACTCCTGCAGATGCAGAAGTAGTTTGGTCGTCATCTGATGAGGCGATTGCAACCGTTGTTGATGGAACAGTAACGGCTATTGGCGTGGGTACTGCAACCATAACAGCGAAAAACGATACAGCTACGGCGACCTGTGAAATTACGGTAAAAGAGCCTGAAGTACAAACACAAAAGTATACCATCGTATTTAAAAATGGCGATATTGAATTAAAATCGGTGGAAGTAGAAGAAGGAACGGCGATTTCTTATAACGGCGTTATCCCTACAAAAACGGCAACGGAACAATATTCTTATGTATTTAGTGGTTGGGCTTTGAGTGCAGATGGCGAGATTGTAGATATTTCTACGATTTTGGTAGACGGAGATAAGACGTTTTATGCCATTTTTACAGAAACTGTACGTGAATACACGGTAACTTGGAGTATTGGCGATACAAAGACGGAAGACGCTGTTGCTTACGGTGCAACGCCTGAATATAAAGGCGAGACACCAACAAAACAAACGGTTGGTAATACAAGTTATACGTTTGTAGGTTGGGCAAGCTCTTTAAGTGGTGAAGTTTTAGAAACGTTACCTGCAATTACGGGCAACGTGACCTATTATGCAGTATTTGAAGAAGTGACTGCACAGACAAAATTCACCATTACTTGGATAAATGGCGAAACAATTTTGAAGACGGACGTTGACGTAGAATTTGAAACAATTCCTGTTTATACGGGTGAAACTCCTACTAAGGAATCAACTGTAGAATTTGACTACCTCTTTGTAGGTTGGGCAACGAGTGCAGACGGCGAAAAGTTGGAAGAATTACCTGAAGTAACGGCAGATGAAGAATATTACGCAGTATTTGAAGAAACTGCACGCAAATATGCGATCACTTGGATAATTGAAGGTGAAGAAATCTCTTCTCAAGTTGCATACGGCAGTGTACCAGCATATGAAGGAACGCCAGTAAAGGCAGATTCGGCAGAATGTTCGTATAAGTTTGTTGGTTGGGCTTCAAGTGAAGGCGGTGAAACAATTGAAACGTTGCCTGTAGTAAGTGGCGAGGCTACTTATTATGCAGTATTTACTGTAGATACCATATTTGAAGCACCTAAGTTTACCGACGGTAATATTATGTATTCGGTAAGAACTCAAGAAGCATTCCTTCCTGAAGGATTACTTGCTCAAGACGTAACGATCGTTTCGGCTGTATTAAAGATTGCAGACGAAACAAATGAGGTTGGCTATACGAAAGTTGTGGCGTATGAAAACGGCACTTGGATTCATAGTTTGTTCAATACAACAACAGTAACGGATGAATTAGGTAACGTTACAACGGTAAACGTTGAACAGCAAAATGCAGTTATAGGATATACTTCGGAAATTGAACTTTCCGACGGACAAAAATACACTGTTGCAATCGACGTTTATGCAGGCGTTATCGACGAACTTTCCGACTTCCCATTATTCTTCAATAACGAAGCAACGGGAAGTGGCTATGCACCTGTTACCTACGGATACTATATCGTAACTAAAGATTTAGGCACAGGAGTAGAAGAGTTGGCGTTTACGCAGTGTGCTACCACCGATTTCTCTAAAACTTGTGGCTTCAACGGTGTTTTAAACGGTCAAGGTCATACCCTTCGCTTTAAACTTATGAGTGGTGGTTTAGTTGGTATGGTACTCGGTAACGGTGCTATTGAAAACTTGGGTGTTATCTTTGAAGATGCAACTAGCACGCATTATGGCGTATTCGGTTACATTACGAGTGGTGCGCCTGAAATTAGAAACTGCTACATTGAACAAACGAATAATCACTATGCTAAAACAACGAACTTCGGCGTAATGGGCAGACCAAGTGGAAAACTTCGTTTACACAATACTGTAGTATATGGTTTCAACATCGGTATGGACAATGCTCTTGGTTCTACTACGTTGAACGAAACTTCTAGCAACGCATACGTTATCCACGCACGTTCTGGGGCTAATGCTTTTGCGATTGCTACTAATTATACTAAGGTTATTAACGACGGCATTGAAAACGGCTCAAGAGAATTGGCTCTTACCGAAATTGAAGATGCAAGTGCGTTTAACGACGAATACTGGAATAAAGAAAACGGCAAACTCGTTTGGAAAGGCTTAGAAATGGTAACCGTTACTTGGGTAAACGGCGAAGAAACAACTGTAAAGACTTTCACAAAGGGTTCATACTTGCAAGCAGAATCATTACCTATGGGTACGAAAACTGAAACGGAAGTAGTATCTTATTACTGGTCAGAAAGTGAAGACGGGGAAAGAGTTTCTTTCACGCTTCAATCTAAAGCAGATGCTGACGTGACTTATTATATGGTTGAAAAGACGTCAGTTCGTTATTACACGGTAACGTGGGTAATTGATGGCGCTGAAACTACAACAAATTTCGAATATAATGCAATTGCAACACATGACGCTCCAGTTAAAGAAGCTGATGAAAATTATTCTTATGAGTTTAAGGGTTGGTCGCATGACCAAGACGGCGAGATTGTAGAACTTGGTGCAGTTACGGCTGACGGCATTGTATATTACGCAGTATTTGAAAGAACGGCGATTGCTTCGGCAATTACCATTGCAGAACCTATTTTATATTCATGTGCAGACAGTCAGTTATTCCTTCCTCAAGCAGTAGAATTTGCGTTGGATGACGTAACTATTACTAGTGCAGATGAAATGACGGTTTACTATCAAAACGGCGTTTGGGCAAACAAGTTTACTTTGACAGAAGAAGAAATGAAAGCAAATGCAATCGGATCTTTTGATATCAAGATTGTAAAAGGTACGGATACCTACCTTGCAACGGTAAAATCTTATGCAGGTATTATCGACGAACTTTCTGATTTCCCTAAATTCTTTAACAACGACGTAAGTGCAGTTGCACCTAACGTTTACGGATATTATATCGTAACGAAAAACTTAGGTACGGGATCAGAAGAATTAGCATTGACGCAAACAGAGCAAACCGATTATAGTGCAACAAACGGCTTTAACGGTGTTTTGGATGGTCAAGGATATACGTTGAAGTTCAAACTCACTAGTGGTGGCTTAGTAGGTATGATACTCGGTAACGCAGTTATCAAAAATTTGAGTGTTATTTTTGAAGATGCAACTAGTACGCATTACGGTGTATTTGGCTATATGACGAACGGTGCACCTGAAATTAGAAACTGCTATATCCAACAAACTAACAACCACTATCAAAGGACAACCTTGTGGGGAATTATGGCTCGTCCTAATGGTAAGCTTCGTTTGCATAACACGGTTGTATTCGGTAGTAATATTACGTTTGATTCGACGTGGAGCAGCCCTGCAATGAATGCAAACTCTTCTAACGCATTTATTATTTGGGCGAGAGCAAACGCAAGTTCATTTGTAATTGCAACAAACTTCGCTGAAGTTTCTACAAGTGGAGCATTAACAAGTGATTTGAGCGTACTTGACAGCAACTATTGGACAACAACAGACAATAAACCAAGTTGGAAACAAACAGCCGATAAGGTTTATACCGTCGTTGCGATTGCATAACAAAACATAAAGTATAAAGAGTAATTAAAATTTGGCTACAGCGTATTTCCGTTGTAGCCAAGATATATAGGAAATGTTTATGAATAAAGAATATAAAACTTTAGAAATAACAATATATCACTTTGACGATGAGGACGTAATAAGGCTTTCAAACGTAGAAGGCGATGAAACGTTGTATCCAATCCCAGATGGTTGGGCTGAGTGAGGTGTAAAATGAAGAAAAAGATAAAAAAGACGTTAATGAGCATACTTTGTTGTTCATTACTTGCTGCGTCTATTTTTGGATTTGTAACAGGGAGAACTGTCTCAGCAGAAGAGTCTATCCCCCAAAAGCCTACGGGTACATACACGGGTGTGTTGACGGGTGAGATTGCTGACTCCATGTTGGATAGTTTTAAGGTGTACGGTGCTTCTACAAGAACAATGGGTGTTGACGGAATTCGTTTCCTTTCTACGATTGAAAACGATGATTTGGCATTGATTCCTCAAGGAGCAGAATTTGGTACGCTTATTATTCCAAACCGTTTACTTGGCGATGCAGAATTAACGAAAGACACTGATAATGTTTTGGTTGCACCAGCAAAAGTAGTTACCGATGCTAAGGAAATTCCCGAAAACGGCATGGGTTACTATATTTCGTTAGTTGGTGAAACCTTAACGAGCAGTTTCCCTACGAATTTATACGGTACGGTATTCGCAGCACGTGCGTACGTTAAATATGAGTATGAAAATGCGTATGGCGAAATGGTAGAAGATTATGTATATTCCACTAAAACTACTTATCGTTCCATTGCCTACGTTGCTTCTTGCGAATTAGCAAAGAAGGCAAATGAGGGTTCGCCAGATAATGATGAAAATTCATTTTTAAACAGAATTGTTTCTGAGGTTGCTGATAAACAAGAAATGTCGGTAGCCCTTTCGGAAACGGAAATAAATATAGGGGACACGACAAGTGTAAGTGTAAGTGGTATTAGTGACGGTGTGAACGAGTTTGCTTATTCGCTTACCTCCTCTAATACTAGTGTTGCTGTGATTGGCGAAAACGGCGAAATAGATGCCGTTGGCGTTGGTACGGCGACGATTACGGCAAGAATTGGTTTAACCGAGAGGACGGTTGAACTCACAGTAAAAGATCCTGATGCTGCTGAAACGTATGAGGGCGGTAATATTTTGTATTCTACAGTAGACGACACGATATTTATGCCTAACGGATTGTTAAATGTCGGCGAAACGATTGTCAGTGCTAAGGCTAACGGAGTAGATTGTTTTAATGAAGAAGGTTGGGATGCGCTTGCGTTGACTGATGCAGAAATAAGAGCAAACGCAACCAAAACAACGACGTTGACGATAAAGACGTCCGAGGGCAATGCGTATAAGGTAAACGCAATCTCTTATGCAGGCGTTATCGATGAACTTTCAGATTTCCCTAAATTCTTCAACAACGATGCAAGTGCAGTTGCACCTAACGTTTACGGTTATTATATCGTAATTAAAAACTTAGGTACGGGAGTAGAAGAATTGGCATTCACTCAAACAGAGCAAACCGATTATAGTGCAACGAACGGCTTTAACGGCGTTTTGGACGGTGCAGGTCATACCTTGAAATTTAAACTCACTAGCGGTGGCTTAGTAGGTATGATACTCGGTAACGCAGTTATCAAAAATTTAAGTGTTATTTTTGAAGATGCAACTAGTACGCATTACGGTGTATTCGGCTATGTGACGAACGGTGCGCCTGAAATTAGAAACTGCTATATCCAACAAACGAACAACCACTATCAAAGGACGACTGTTTGGGGTGTTATGGCTCGTCCTAACGCCAAACTTCGTTTGCATAACACGGTTGTATTCGGCAATAATATTGCGTTTGATAATACGTCGTGGAGTCCTACACCGACTTTGAATGAAAACTCGTCTAATGCATTTATTATTTGGGCGAGAAGCGGGTCGGATGCGTTTGGAATTGCGAAAAACTTCACTGAAGTTTCTACAAGTGGAGCATTAACAAGTGATTTGAGTGTTCTTGACAGCAACTATTGGACAACAACAGACAATAAACCAAGTTGGAAACAGAAGGCAGATATGACTGTTTCCGTATATAGCGAAGCATATCAATCTCCAATTCAGCAAGTAGAAGACAAACTTCTCTATTCTACGAACGACGGAGAAATGATTTTACCTGAAATCTTGCAAGGTGCAACTATTGTTGATGCATACAGTGAAGATAGGTCAGTTGATTATTACGAAAACGGAATATGGCAAAACCTTGCCGTTAGTGGAAACAATACGAAGGATACTACGTTCATTATCGAAACGGATAATGGTAGTTACGAGGTAACGGCAAGTTCTTACGCAGGCGTTATCGATGAACTTTCCGATTTCCCTAAATTCTTCAATAACGAGGCAACTTCTGCTGGCTTCGCTCCTGAAACGTTTGGATATTATATTGTTACCAAAGACTTGGGTAATGGTTCTGAAGAATTGGCGTTTACACAGTGTAAGGAAATGAACTGGAGTGAAAATTGTGGATTTAGCGGCATATTGGATGGTCAAGGGCATACTTTAAGATTTAAGCTTACAAGCGGTGGCTTAGTTGGTATGATACTTGGTAATGCAACTATTAAGAATTTAGGTGTTATTTTTGAAGACGCAACTACAACGAAATACGGTGTATTTGGGTACTTTACACGCTTTGCTCCTACTATTGAAAACTGCTATATCGAACAAACGAATAATCACTTTGGTAAAACAACAACGTTCGGCGTTATGGCTCGTCCTAATAGCAAACTAGTTTTGAAAAATACGGTTATTTACGGCTTTAACATTGCAATGGATAATAACAGTGGGGCTGTAAATATAAGCACGAGTTCATCTAACGCATACGTAATTCATGCTCGTAGTGGTGCTAACAGCTTCAGTTTTGCCACTGGCTTTAGTATTTTCAACGATGGGTTAGAAGACGGATCGAGAGACGTATTGCTTTCTGAAATTGCAGATACAAGTGGTTTCAACGGCGATTATTGGTATAAAGAAAACGGCAAACTCATTTGGAAAGGCTTAGAAACTGTAAATATTACTTGGATTAACGGCGATACCGTTACGGTAGAACCTTTCACCAAGGGTGACGTTATGACCTTTGAGACATTGCCAGACGCATATTGGTCGAAGACCGAAAACGGCTCTCAGGCTACATTGAAGGATGTAAGACCTGAAGAAGATTGTACTTATTATTTGGTTTCTACAACTAAGACGTTAAAGGAAAGCGCATACTATTCTACGCTTGACAACGAATTGTTCTTGCCTACCGAGTTTACCAGTGCGGAAAATGGTTTTGTATCAATTACCAACGTGGATGGATCTATCGTTTATTATGAAAATGGAGAATGGGTAAGAAACTTTGCTTTAACTCCTGCGCAAATTGAAAGTAACGAGATGAAGATTACGCCAATCAGGATTAACGTTGCAAACGGTGCGTATTTAACGGTGGTTAAATCCTACGCGGGTGTTATTGACGAGTTGTCTGATTTTCCAAAATACTTTAACAACGAGGCGACTTCGGCTGGCGTAGCACCTTCTATTTACGGACATTACGCTATTATTAAAAATATCGGTTCGTTGTCGGATGATTTGGCTATGACTCAATGTTCTAATACCAATTATACGCCAACTTGTGGTTTTAACGGCGTTGTAGACGGACTTGGTCATACGGTGCAATTCAATTTAACTAGTGGCGCTTTGTTTGGTATGATTTTAGGCAACTGTACTATTCAAAATTTGGCTGTTGTTTATAACGACAACACTGCAAACGATTATGGTGTGTTCGGTTACATTACTAACGGCGAGCCTCAAATCGTAAATTGTTATATCGCAAAACAAAACAACCGCTATGAGAAAGGAACTACGTATGGTATCATGGCACGCCCTAACGGCAAACTCGTGTTAAAAAATACGGTAGTATTCGGTAGCAACGTAACGATGGATAACGCTACATATGCGTCCACTGCAACTATTAGCGAAGCATCAACTAATGCGTTTGTAATTTGGGGTCGTGCAACAAATACTACAATCAATACAAACTTTACACAGGTAAGTACAAACGCCGTGATAACGAGCGATTTGAGTGGACTTGATAGCAAATATTGGAACACGACAGATAATAAGCCTGTTTGGAAAAATGCAGAAGATGAGGCGGTTATTTCCGTTGGAACTGTGACCGTTGAACCTAAAGCTTTGGACGTTTACAAAATCGTTTTACCTGCATCGGCAGATGAAAGCGAAACCTTTGCAAAAAACGAACTCATTTTGCTCTTTGAAGAGGCTACTGGGGTTGCTTTGGAAGTAGTTGCTGATATGGCATATGCCACTACGGAACCATACATTTCTATTGGTAATACCAAAATGTACGAAAGAGCAATGTTGAGCCTTGGCGATGCACACGGACAAGGTTATCGTATTCAGACGGTAGATAATGCCTTGTTTATCAATGCAGAAAGCTCGCTTGGTTGTGTGTATGGTGTATACGGATTGTTGAATGAATTGTTCGGCTACGAACAGTTCTCCGTAGATTGCTACACGCTTAATAAAGTAGGGTTGGAAACCCTTCCTGCTATGGATATTACAAACAATCCTTCATTTGATATTCGTTATCCTGTAAGTGGTACGGTTATGGCAAACGATGCGTATGCAATGCGTTTGAGAACGCCTGATACGATGTACGTTTTGCCTGCAGGTGATTACAACAACAATAACGGTGCAGGTTGGAGAGATAACCACAACGTTTTGGAAATTCTTCCGCCCGATTATTGGAAAGCACAGGGTAAAACAAACTGGTTCTCGGATGACGGCGAGCAACTTTGCTATACTGCACACGGCAATAGTGCCGATTATCAGGCAATGGTAGCACAAATTGTAGACGTTATGACGCTTTCTGTTGGCTCGGATTCCTTCTTAGGAAACAACGCAAAATATATCGCAATTAGTGGTGAAGATGGAAACGGATGTTGTACGTGTTCGGCTTGTACAACTGCAAAAGCGACGTACGGCTCGGACGCAGGTGCAGCAATCAAACTTTGCAACGACGTTCGTGCAGGACTTGAAACTTGGATGAACAATAACCCTAAATACAAACGCGATTTGACCTTGTTATTCCTTGCATACAATAAGTATTTTGATGCACCGGTTGCAAAGAATCAAACGACTGGCAAGTACGAACTCAAAGGTGGACTTACTTTGCGTAGCGACGTTGGTATTTGGGTGGCAGGTTCTTCGTACGCACAATATTATTACGATATTGACCATGCAAACAATGCAGATTTTAAAGA
The DNA here is from genome assembly GCA_017503885.1 of Clostridia bacterium. GTDB lineage: Bacteria > Bacillota > Clostridia > Christensenellales > Borkfalkiaceae > UBA10281. The sequence continues at coordinate 11,071 of JAFVSF010000218.1, read as the reverse complement.
TGCGTTCCAAAGATGGGCAGACGTTACTGAGGCAAGTGGCTCTGATTTGTGCGTATGGACGTATTCGTTGAACAATAACGAATATTTAATCCATTCGGATATGTACGGCGAAAATACGTTCTTTAACGAAAGAGCATATCAGTATTTTGAAAGCAAGGGCGTGGATATGTATTACAACCAAGGTCCTTGGAATGCAACCGAAACGGTAACGGCGTTCAACCGTTTAAATATCTATTTGGATGCTCAGTTGCAATGGGATTGCACGCAAAGTGTGACCACTTTGACCAATAAATACTTCAATGCTATGTTCGGTGCAGGTGCGTCCTATATGAAACAGTTGTACGATGCAGAAAATGCAGCATCAAGAGAACTGTTCGATCCTAATATTGAAGGTGTGCCTAACGATACGACAAATTCATTTGAAAGTTGGTTCGGCGTATTGTCTTCAAGCAATATAAATAAATGGCTTGGTTACATTACCAGTGCAAAAAATGCTGTAAATGCAGATACGACGCTTACCGAAGAACAAAAAGCAGTTTATATCAACCATATCAACGAAGAATGGATTGCTGTGAAGTATTGGCAAATGCGTTATCACGGTTCTTCGATTAAGGATGCTGCAAAAGCAGAATTTAGAGAAGTTTTAGGCTACGATGCATCGACTGGAAAGTACGCAAAAGACGTAACAATTGGTGAACGTTATGGATATACGCTTACTCAGTGGATTGAAAACAATTTCTCAGCTCCATAATTTCAGTGTTTTTTAGAATATAATATGAAAGTTTCTTTTTTAAATGGTAGAATCGTTACGGACGGATATTTTTACGAGGATGTGCCTTACGACGTTTCGGCAAACAATTTAAGCGTTTGCTTTGACGGTAAGGGTGGTCTTAGTAAATATTTATCCGTTCGTAGCGGAAAAAATTATTCAGAGCGATCGATGTTCTCTTTGTATAAAAACGGAGAGCAAGTCGGTGCTTATACGAAAAAACAAACGAAGATGGCAGGTCGTATACAAGAGATATGCCTTTTAGGGAACGGCTATCGTGTGGAAATGAAGCAGTTTATCACAAAAGAAGACGATGCTGTTTTTGTAGATATGGCTTTTATTACAGAAGAGAACACCGATTTTACGGTTGCTTACGGAATTGGTGTTTCTTGGGTGATACCTGCCTTCTCTTGCACGGCTCCGTGTAGACTTGTTCAAGGGAATATGCGTTTTGAAATGGACGTCAACGTGTGTGGAGAAAAGCATATTCAGTTTGTTGTTGCATATGAAGAAAATCAAGAGTATTGTGATAGGTTACTTGCCTCTTTCCAAGAAAAAGAGGAGATGGCAGGTAAAGAAATCGATAATATAGTTTTCCCTCCTTCAGTACAGACGGAAGAGGAAAAGGCTTTGTACCTATCGGCTTTATTTTGTAGTTTAGAAAACTACAAGGAATGCGGTGGCTTGAAAGGCTTTGTAGCAGGGTGTCATTATTTGAATCCTTTACGTACGTATTATAGAGATTCATATTGGACGATTTTGCCTATGTATGCCTACGATATTACCTTGGTAAAACGTCAAGTGATAACCTTGGCTCGAGGGGTTGATAAAGACGGTAGTTGTCCTTCTGCAGTAATGCAGGATTTCTCGCCGTTTTGGGGAGGACATTACGATAGCCCTTCATTCTTTGTAATGATGGTATACGATTACGTAAACCATTCGGGAGACAAGGCGTTTTTACAAGAAGAAATCAATGGAAAAACCGTCTTAGATTTGTGCCGTTTGGTTATTGCTAAACAAATTGAACGTACGGATGAAACGGGCTTACTGTATAAGGAAGGTCCGTATAACAAGCTCGATTGGGCTGACGAAGTAAACCGTAACGGCTACGTGACGTACAATGAAGCGTTGTTTTATCGTGCTTTGACTTGTTTAGACAAACTGTGCAGGGCTTGTAGTAAAGACGGAAGTTTTTATGCGCAGATGGCTGAAAAAGTCAAAACGGCAATCAACAGAATTTTATGGGATGAAGAAAAGGGATATTACGTAAATTACGTAGACGGCGATTTTGTCGAAGACAATTTGTCTGTGGATACGATACTTGTTTATTTGTTTGGAATTGCAGATGAAAAACGTTCAAATCGTATGTTAGACGCGATGGAACGTATGCTTGAAACAAAAAACAATCATATGCAACAAGCAGGCGATTACGGAGTTATGTGCGTATATCCTTTCTATAAGAGAATTTCCGCTGCATATTTTAAATCTTCACAAGATTACGAATATCATAATGGTGGAAATTGGCCTTATTGGTCTGCAATGTATGCTTACGCCAAATATTTGATGGGAAGAGAATATCGTTACGCTCTCGAAAGTTGGTTTTCCTACAATCTTGAACGTGGTATATTTACTCCAGTTGAGTATTTCTCGCCTTGTAGAAAGAGTGGTTCTACTTTGCAAGCGTGGAGCGGTGTGGCGGCATTCGTGTTTGATTTTATCGGCAAACCATCTTTCTTTGAGCCGATACACTTACAATAAAAACAATTAATAAGGAAAAAATAATAATAGGAGATAAATTTTATGAAAAAGAGAAGAGTTCTTGCAATGATACTTTCTATGTGTATGACAGTGGCTTCGATTGGTTGTATGACTGCTTGCGGTGGCGGCGGAGGCGGTGGTAAAACCGAGTCTGGTGCTGGTGGCGGTAATAAATACGTTTATAACGTACCAGGGGAAAACAAATTAACTATTAAAATTAAAAACTTTGGTGGTGGTCCTGGTAACGTATGGTTGGAAGAAACTGCTGAACGTTTTGCACAACTTAAACAAAATGAAAAGTACGGCGATAAAACGGGCGTATATATTACTTATGAATCTTCCTACAACCAAAACACTTCATCAATGTCAGGCGATTCCACGAGTATTTTCTTTGATGAACGTGCATCAGACCCTTCTATTTTATCGCAAAACGGTTTACTTTTGAACTTGGATTCTATCGTAAAAGACACTACGAGAGAAGGTGGTTCATTAGAAAGCAAGATTTTCGAATCTTCAAAAGATGGCATTATGAAAGATGGTAGTTATTATGCATTACCTCACTATGAGTTCTATACTGGTCTTTCTTACAACCGTACTACGTTTGAAAATTTAAACGCTTATTTTGCTGCAGAAGATGAAGATAATATATACGCTTATTCTAGCAAATACGGCAGAGCGAATTTCGTAGGCGACAAGACTGCAAAGAAATCTGTAGGTCCAGACGGAAAGAGTCCTTCGGCAGACGATGGTTTACCTCGCTCATTAGACGAATTTATTATACTTTGTGATTTTATTAAGAATACAGGCGATGGAATTGCTCCAATAACTGTTTCCGGCTTATACTACAAATACGTAGAATATATTGTAATAGGATTCTGGTCTGCTTTAGCTGGTACAGAACAAATGAGAAATTATTATAACTGTACTGGTGAAATTGAAGTTGTAGAACGTGATACTAGTGGAAACTTGCAATTCACTGATGAAAACTTATTCCAAGGCATCAGTTATATCAAGAAGCCTAAAACAAAGTGGGTAACAATGAAAGAAGATGGCTCTGAAGGTTGGATGGGCAATGATATGGCTGCGAAATATTACGCAATCGCTATGTATGAAGTTATGGTAAAAGAAGGTTTCTTCTCTGCAACTGCAAAGTCAGGTAAAGACCACTGGACAACCCAAATGGACTTATTTATGGATGGTCAAATGGATACCAACAATTCTGCAATGCTTGTAGAAGGTAGTTATTGGTATAACGAGGCAAACGAAAACGGTGGATTATCTTATTATGAAACTTTCCTTGCTAAAAACCGTTCTGAATTGGACGTACAGTGGATGAGTCTTCCTACAAGTGCTTTAGCATCAGAGGCAACGGGCAAGGATGCTTGTTTCTTGGATTGTGGTCAAGCTTATGCGATGATTAACGGAAACGTAGAATCTAACCCTGCTTTAAAGCAAGCATGCTTAGATTTCCTTGCATTCTGTTATTCAGAAGCAGAACTTAAAGCATTTACTGCAAAAACTGGCCTTGCAAGAGCAATTAATTATGAAATAGATGCAACGCAAAAGGCTAGTATGAGCAAATTTACAAGAGGTATTTGGGAAGCAAGAGATAACGTAGCTGGCTCTAACGTTGTTTCTTTATCTGGTACGACGGCAACCTTCAAAAAGGCTAGAAATGCGATTAAACTTGCTTTGGACGCAGGTGTTTTGACAGATGGTCACAACAAATTCTGGATGGTTGTTGAAGATAAGGGTGCTAAACAAGTGTTTAGCGATTGCAGTTTGTTTGGAAGCTGGTCTTATTAATTTGCACGTTTTGAATTGTTTTAGCGGGCTGACGTTACGTTAGTTCGTTAAAACAATTCGTTAATTACTATGTCGGGGGTAAGGTTATGATAAATAAAACCGCTTCTCTTAATCAAACGCGAAAGGGATTGACGCGTCAACAACGTAGACTTATTTTTTACACATTGATGTTTGCGTTGCCTCTTTTGCAATTTTTACTTTTTTACCTTTATATAAATTTTAACTCCATAGTTATGGCGTTTCAAAATAAAGAAAAAGCAGGATCTATTGGATATGTAACGTCTTTTACTTGGGATCATATAAAAAATGCTATTAAGTTTTTTGGCGAGAAAGAGACTTGGAAGATGCTTACCAATTCGTTCATTTTACTTTTCGGACAGCTCGTTATAGTTACGCCGTTAGCGTTGTTATTCAGTTATTATATATCAAAGAAAAAACCGGGTTCTTCGTTTTTTAGAATTATGCTGTATCTGCCACAAGTTCTTTCAATTGTTGTATTGGGTGTTCTTTATCAAGAAATTATGAATAAAGTATATCCTTTCGTAGCAGAAAAGGTGTTTGGAAAAGAGGACGTTGCCAGCTTGATGATACAGTCAAGCACGTATAAAGCACAATTTTGGGGTGCATTTATTTTCACACTTTGGTTTTCGTTTGGTACGAACGTGTTGATTTATACGGGAGCGATGAGTGGTATAGATCAATCTATTATAGAATCAGCACATTTAGACGGTGTAACAAGCCTACAAGAATTTTATTATATTTACGTTCCAATGATTTTCTCTACGTTGACGACCTTTATCGTAACGGGGCTTGCCGGTATTTTCAACAATCAAATGAGTCTTCACACTTTCTTTGGTAACGATAAGAGTAAAGTAAAGGTGTTTGGATATTATTTCTATGGCAATGCTGCGAAGAATATAGAAACCGGAGGAGCACCACAAGAATTGCACGAACTTGCAGCTCTTGGTTTAATTGCAACACTTATTATTATCCCAATTACATTGCTTGTTCGTAAGATGTTGAATAAATATGGTCCGAGTGTGGATTAAGGAGGTCTGATTATGAAAAAGAAAATAAAAGAAAAACTTCATATTTCGGACATCTTGATACTCATTGTATTGATTATCTATGCCCTTTCTTTAATACTTATATTATGTTGGGGTATGCTTACATCTTTGAAAGCAAATACTGATTATATACGTGGAAACGTACTTGGTTTACCTGATTTATCTATCCCGGGAATTGATTTGCCTAATGGAACGCATTTCCTTAGTGGTAATGAAGCGTTGGCTTTGGGATATTATAAAGGAATAATCAGTTTATTTAAAATAGACTCCATACGAATGGATTATTTTTCTGCAATATTTGGACATATAGAGGGACCAAAACCGACAACGTTTACTTTTGTAAACTTTATGGTTAACTCTTTTGTGTATTCCATTATTTGCTCATTCGTGCATGCATTCGTAGCCTTTACTTGCGCGTATCTTTGTGCAAAATACAGATTCCGTTTCAGCGAATTTATATACGTTGTAATGCTTGTTGTTATGGCAATACCTATTGTTGGTTCTTCGCCATCTATGATAACGTTGCTTCGTGATTTGGCTATCTACGATACGTATTTTGCAATGGTAGCCTTGAATTTCAATTTCACTGGTATGTACTTCTTTGTATTCCACGCACATTTGTCTGGATTATCGGATACCTACGTGGAAGCAGCTGAAATTGACGGTGCATCACAGCTTGGAATCTTATTTAGAATTATTTTTCCGCTTTGTGCAAAAGTCTTTTTTACTGTATTTTTGTTACAGTTTATTCAAACGTGGAACGATTATCAAACTCCACTTTTGTATTATCCTAATCACCCTACAATGTCGTATGCGATTTATAAGATGAGTACACAGTCTAATGGTGGTATGGATATTTTAAGTGTTCCTAGCAAAATAGCGGGTTGTATGGTTCTTGCAGTTCCCGTATTCGCATTGTTTGTTGCATTTAACAAAACCCTGATGGGTAATTTGACTATGGGTGGTTTGAAGGAATAAAAATGAAGAGGAAAATGAAGAATAAAGTCAAAAGAATATGTATGGCTGTTTGTTGCGTTGCTTTGTTAGGACTTAGTGGCGTGACGATCAATAACGTTTACAATACAAAAGCAGATAGCGAATTGGTTTTTCCCCAAGAATTCGTTATTGAAAAGGAATACGTTTACGGACAAACGTTTATAGTGCCAAATCCCGAACAAGTACAGATTGAAACGGGTACGGTAGTTTCCAAAGCAATTAGCGTTGTGTTAGAATGTCCTGACGGTTCTGTAAAAAGTGCAGGTGAGTATACTCTCGATAAAACAGGTGAGTATAGGTTGAGCTATTATAACGCAAACGGTATTTCTGCAACACATACGTTTGTTGTAAATAAAAAGTATTATGAAGTTGGGGAAGCCTCTTTGGCAGAACACGTAGAAAGTCTTTCGTGTAAAGAAGGTACGGACGGTATATCACTTACTTTAAAAAGTGGCGAATCTTTTACCTTTAATAAGCCCATTAATTTAAACGATTATACAGACGGAGTGTTGGACGTTTGTAAAATTTTCCCAAAATTCAGAGCAGAGTACGACTTAAATCCTACGGCAACAATGGTAACCGTAAAAGTTGTAGATTGTTTTGATCCAACTAAGTTTGTTGAGTTTTACGTTTGGTGTGGCAGTGCAGGAAACAGCCCTTATTACGCAGGTGCTGGTGCTAGCACTCAAATTCTTACGGGTTTAGAACAAAACAAAAGCAGACCTGATCAAATGACGGAAGAATACGAAGGCGAAATGTATAAAATACACCGTGTTCGTCGTTATCAATCGCTTTCTACCTATGGTAGATGGCTTTCTAGCCGTTACGATGCAGAAATTGCAAAACATGATGGTGTTACCTTGCTTTGGGACTTGAGCAATCATCAAATGAAAGCAAGAAACGGTGGAACAACGTATTTAATAACGGATATCGATTCCACTGAAATTTACGGAACAAATGCATTTGATTTCGATTCTTTCTTTACAACGGGCGAGGTTGTTTTAAACATAGAAGCATACAATTATGCGGCAACTAGCTTTGAAGTGGAAATCGAGTCTATTTTCGGTATGAGTGGAAAAGACCTTTTGAACGGCACGGTGGTAGATAACGTTGCACCTTCTATTACGGTTGACGTAGAAACCACGTTGGATAATGTAATTTATCTTCAAAAGGGTAAAGTTGTAACGTTGCCAGAGATTTCTAGCGTGCTTGATTACAATTATTACGGAAATGCCAAAGTTGCTGTTTACAAAAATTATGCAAAACATGGACAAGTATCCGTAAAAATAAATAACGGTTCGTTTGTTCCTGAGACTATAGGAAATTATACGGCTGTGTATACTGCAACGGACTCCTACGGAAATCAAGGAGTATTTTTGCTAGATATGGTTGTGCTTGAAGAAGAAAATATCGTTTACGAAAAAACACCTTTAAGTAAGCTTGTTGCAGCACAAAACAACGTTATTCCATATATTGGTGCAAGTGGATTAAATAAAGAAGTTAAGGCAGAAGTTATTGTCACAACTCCAAATGGGGTGCAATGTGAGTTGACCTATAACGGCGAGGATGGCTACGAGTATTTACCAGAATATGTAGGTAATTATACGGTAGAGTATCTTTTCAAAGATAACGTATACGTAGAGAAGTATTCGTACGTAGTTCCTTGTGTGGATGAAAATGCAGTAACTTATAAAAATCCGTTTACGCTTCCAAACTATTTGATAAAGGGTGCTTCTTATACGATTGCCCCCGTAACTGCATACACGGCGGGAAACGGCGAGTTCAATGAGAATATCGCAAGTGTTAGCGTGTCTTTGGACGGTGGGGCTTTCCATGCCATCTCAACGGAGCAAATGCAAGCTTATACAGTTGAGGCAAATCAAACCGTACAATTTAAGGCAATCTATCAAAATAAAGAAATAGTTTCAAAACTCTATTCTGTTATTGACGTAGGTTACGGCAAAACGACAACGGAAAAAGAGTACGTGAAATATATGCAAGGTAACTATACGTCGGCAGAACTTTCTGAAGAAGGTGCTGTATACGGCTTTGAAAACGGAACGGCAAATATGCAATTTATTAACGCTATTTCTAGTACAAATTTCAAAGTTGAATTCATCTTGTCAGCTTCGGAAGTAGAGTCTATAACGATGACTTTGCGTGACGTAAAAGCTCCTGATAGCAACTATATTACCTATACCTATCAAAATGAAGATGGTTCAAAAGTAAAGTTAGTCGCAAAACAATACGTTGAAGGCGATCTTGTTGCAGAAGTAAGCGTATACACTAAGCGTAAGGAATGGAACGGAGTATATACCCTTTCCCATTCTTCGGACGGCGTAACCGTTGACGAGGTTTTAGTGGGTAAAATGCAACCTTTTACAAGGGACGATGCCCTTTTTGAACTTACTATTAATGGAGCAAAAGACTGTGCAGTGACTATATCGCAGTTGAATAACCAAATGTTTACAACAACTGTACGTGAGGGTAAACCACAAGTTTCTTTTGAACGAAAGAATGGTGTACAAGAGGCGAATATTATTTACAGCATTGCACCTTGTTATGCAAGTTCGGTATTAAATACTGTTTTGACAAAAGACGTAAAAGTAACGGTAAAAATGCCGAACGGCGATGTCGCAATTAGCGAAGATGGGGTTCGTTTAGAAAACGCAACTGCAAATCGTGTGTATGATATAAAATTGACTCAAGTTGGACAGTATCGAGTTAGCTATACAGTAACCTGTATAGGTGCTACGAGAACGGACGGAAAAGCAACGCTTGAAAAGGAAGAGTATTATATCATTAACGTTAGCGAAGGAATTGCTCCTACCATTTCCTTTACGGATGGTTCAAACGAAGCGACGATAGTAAACGTTGCAAGAGGAACGACACATCAAATTAAGGAATTCGTAGCAACGGACAATTCGACGCCAACGGAAAACTTGAAAGTGTATAAGATGATTCTTGACGAAGCTTTCATGATAGAAGCAAATGGTTACGGAGTAGATTCCTACACGTTTACCGAAGCTGGTACTTTTATTGTGTACGTTCTTGTATACGACTCACTTGGTAACAGTTCGGCAAGATACTATAAAGTGGTCGTGTCTTAAAGGAGGATAGCAATATGAAAAATAGAATAATTGTATTATTGCTCTGTATAATTAGCGTATGCAGTTTGGCTGTTGGCTGTAAGAAAACACCCGAGCCTAGTACCCCGGTAGTAGAGACAAGTAACAAATATAGATATACAGAAGGTGTACACGATTTTACAGCCCCAGAAACTGATGAATATATAGTACAAGATGGCAAGAGTGATTATAAAATTCTTTTGCCAGCAAAGGCAGATTCAAATATTATCGTTGCAGAGTCAGAGTTGAAGTTTTTCTTCGAACAAGCAACGGGTGTTAAATTAGAGAGTGTTGTAGAAACGGGCGACGGCATTGAACATACCGAGAATGCGAAATATATTTCGCTCGGTAAAACTAAAATGTTGGAAAGTACAGGTATTAAAATTGACAACCGTTTGGGTACTCAAGGTTTACAAATCGTTACCAAAGATAAAACGGTGTACGTTGTAGGTTTAAATACTGTCGGAACGTTGAACGGCGTATACGGATTGTTGGATATTTTATTTGATTACGAGCAATATGCTTACGATTGCTATGTGATTAATGAGATGAGAAACGTGAAGCTTCGTAATTTTAACGTGATAGATATTCCTGATATTGAAATGCGTTGCAGTTCTTGGAAATTGTTAGAAAACAATCCTGAAAACTTGCAATACCGTTTGCGTATGCGTGGCAATGGGGAATATATTATGCCCGTAGGCGATACGGAAAACGGTGCGGTGGAACAAACGATTCATAATAGTTCTAACGTTTTGCCTAGAAATGCTCCTACGTCGAGAGAATCATGGTTTTCTGACCAAAGTGGAACGGGTGCAGATAATACGCAGGTTTGTTATACAGCACATGGTAACCAAGAAGATTACAATGCAATGGTAGAGCGTATTGCATACGTTATTGAGCGTTCATTAATGAAATATACGCCTGATAAATACCCACTTCGCAACGTTGTAACCTTTACGCACGAAGATAATGAAAATACAATGTGCCGTTGTAACTGGTGTGTTGAAGCACAACAAAAATATGGTGCACAATCAGGTGCGGCAATCGTATTGTGTAATAACGTTCGTGCAAAATTAGAAGAGTGGATGAATTTACCAGAAAACGCAGCGTATAAGCGTGATAATCTTACGTTGGTGTTCTTTGCCTACGCTGCATTTGTAGAAGCTCCTGCACATTACGATGAAACGCAGAAAAAGTACGTGATCAACCATCCCGACCTCAAAATGCGTGAAGACGTTGGTGTATATTACGCTATTTCTAGTGGATTAAACTATCAACTTAATATTTACGACAAAGCTAGCGAGCGTGGTGTTGAAAACTCTCTAAAGTGGTTTGATATTTCTTCGTCCGTATATCTTTGGACGTATGATGCAAATTTCGGCAACTATTTATTTAGAACTGCAGGTACGAATTTCTACGATACGGACGCATATCAATTCTTTGCGGCAGGCGGTGCAAAATTTATGTACAATCAATGCGACTGGTCTGGTGCAAACGCCACTTCTTTCCAAATGTTGGATATTTGGCTAGATGCAAAAATGCAGTGG
>JAFVSF010000217.1 GCA_017503885.1 Clostridia bacterium | reverse complement strand
GCATTAGTTACAAAACCTTTTACACCATACGAGCCGTCAACGGTTGTTACTGTAACGTTTGCACCGAGTTTTTTAAACTCTTCTTCATAGAAAACCTCGCCCTTGGTATTAAAGCCAAGTATAACAGAAACGGATTTACCCCCCTCTATAAGTCGTTTAGCACACAAATACATAGGAGGAACACCTACGCCTCCACCAATTAAAAGAGGCTTTCCCCCACTTAAAGAAAGGTCGTAACCATTACCGAGTTCGGTTAAAATATCGAGTTTTTGTCCAACTTGCATTTGAGACATTTTTTCCGTACCTTTACCGACTACCTTGTAAACAAGAGTGAGTTCATCACCTAAAAGGTCGCATACTGATATTGGACGGCGAAGATATAATCCATCGATTAAAATATTTACGAACTGACCGCACTTAATGCCCGAAACATCGCCTTTTAATTTCATTTCAAAAACAGTTTCAGTTAGACGGCGAGTTGCCGAAATTTCAAAAATAATTTGCTTCATTTTTATCCTTTGCAACTATAGTTGCATTCGTGTTGTTTACTCTTATCAAGTAAGTATTTAAAGAATTATATGCGAGGCAACGTGACGTTGGGAGCGTGACGCTCCACTCCTTTTTTACCCTACAAAGTGAGATTTAACTAGGTAGGCTAGGCTCGTTTTATTGGAAAGGGTTTTGTAGACCTTGTTGGTCAGCAACGTGACGTTGGGAGCGTGACGCTCCACTCCATTACTTTTCTTCACTTTTACCAAGTAGTATTTAAAGGTTTAGATACGAGCTATCCAAGGCTCGCAAGACTTTTACGGATGGGATAGACCTTGTTGGTCATCCCAGTCGAAAAAGGATTGCAGTAAACGCAGGCTAGCGAAGTATATAAAGCTTTAAATTATGCGTCGATAGTAGATATACAGAGAGTAGTCTCTTCCAATACGTCGAGAAGAACGTTTACAGTATCAAGAGAAGTGAAAATCGTTACGTTTGATTCGGTTGCAAATTTTCTAATTTGATAGCCGTCTGATGCTGCAGATGGAGAACCTACACTGCTCGTATTGATAACGTAAGCAATATGTCCTTGACGGATTGATTCGAAAATCTCATCACTCTCTTCAATCTTTTTAAGAACGTGAGTTCTTATGCCGTTTTCTTTAAGGAATTTAGCAGTACCTGCAGTTGCCTCGATATTAAAGCCGAGGTTATAGAAACGACGGATAAGTGGAAGAGCCTCTTCCTTGTCTTTATCTGCGATTGTTGCAAATACAGTACCGTAATTTTGAAGGTGCATACCTGATGCTTGTAATGCTTTGTAAAGTGCACGGTTTAACTTATCGTCGTAACCGATTGCCTCGCCAGTTGATTTCATTTCAGGAGAAAGGTATGCGTCTAAGCCCCTAATCTTATTGAATGAGAATACTGGAACTTTTACGTACCATCTTTGTTTTTCTTCTGGGTATATATCAAAAATACCTTGTTCTTTTAAGGTTTTACCCATAATTACTTCAGTTGCGATATCTGCTAAACTATAACCCGTTGCCTTAGAAAGGAAAGGTACAGTTCTTGAAGAACGTGGGTTAACTTCTATTATAAATACTTTCTCATCTTTATCTACGATAAATTGAATATTGTAAAGACCTTTTATACCAATGCCTACACCAAGTTTTTTAGCATATTGCAAGATGATGCCTTTTACCTTGTTTGAAATACTGAACGTTGGGTATACGCTTATTGAGTCACCAGAGTGAATACCCGTTCTTTCAACGAGTTCCATAATACCTGGAACGAATACGTCTCTACCATCGCAAATTGCATCGATTTCAACTTCTTTACCGATAATATATTTATCAACGAGAACTGGCTTATCTTCGTCAATTTCTACGGCAGTTTTAAGGTAATGTCTAAGTTGCGCTTCGTTTGCAACTATTTGCATTGCTCTACCACCCAATACGAAACTTGGGCGAACGAGTACTGGGTAACCAATTTTTGCAGCAGCCTCTACACCATCTTCAATCTTGGTAACTGCTCTACCCTCTGGTTGAGGAATACCAAGGTCTTTTAAGAGTTTTTCAAATCTATCACGGTTTTCTGCCTTGTCAATAGCATCGCAATCAGTACCGATAATTTCTACACCTCTTCTCATAAGTGGTTCTGCCAAGTTAATTGCAGTTTGACCACCAAGCGATGCGATAACGCCTTGAGGATTTTCAAATTCTACGATATTCATAACGTCTTCAGGCGTTAAAGGCTCAAAGTAAAGTTTATCTGCCGTAGTGTAGTCGGTAGAAACGGTTTC
>JAFVSF010000216.1 GCA_017503885.1 Clostridia bacterium | reverse complement strand
TTCCAAGTATCGCTACTAGCATTATAAGAAAAGACAAGTTGTTTATAAATTTCGAAAATAAGCATAACGCCCCAAGAAACAGCAACTATTTTTCTAAAATTTTTATCTTTGATTTTTCTACAAAAAACACAAAGCAATACTACCGATACAATGGCTAAACCTAAAAACATTAAGTGGAACCATCCATATTTGGTAGGTTGTGGCGATTCTGTTTGAAGCGCACTAATTATTTTTTCAAATAAATTCATAATAAACTTTCCCTTTGTAAATAATTATCTATCGTCATCAGTTTTAAGTATGGATATAAAAGCTTCGCTAGGTATTTCTACCGTACCTATTGAACGCATTTTCTTTTTGCCTTCTTTCTGCTTTTCTAATAGTTTTTTCTTTCTAGTAACGTCTCCGCCGTAACATTTTGCAAGAACGTCTTTTCTAAACGCTTTTACCGTTTCTCTGGCTATAATTTTTCCGCCAACCGCTGCCTGTATAGGAATTTCAAACATCTGTCTTGGAATAGCCTCTTTGAGTTTCTCTGCTATTTGACGGCCACGCTCATAGGCTTTATCTTTATGAACTATTATAGACAAAGCGTCGCAAACGTCCCCATTTAAAAGCATATCTAATTTTACTAAATCACTTTTTTGATAACCGCTAATTTCATAGTCGAAAGAGGCGTAGCCTTTAGTTCTAGATTTTAGGCTATCAAAGAAGTCGTAAATTATTTCATTAAGGGGTAAAATATATTTTAGTTGAACCCTGGTTTTATCTAAGTATATCATATCCTTATATGTTCCACGCTTGTGTTGACAAAGTTCCATAATAGGTCCAACGTAATCTGGCGGTGTAAATATATTTGCAATAATTACCGGCTCTTCCATATAAGAAATTTCCGTCATTGGCGGTAAGTGTGTAGGATTTTCTACGTTTATACAACTGCCGTCGGTTTTATAAACTTTATAAGAAACGGACGGAGCGGTTGTAATAATTTCAATATCAAACTCCCTCTCTATCCTCTCTTGAATAACGTCCATATGCAAAAGACCTAAAAATCCGCATCTAAATCCAAAGCCAAGCGCAACGGAATTATCTGGTTCAATCGATAGAGCCGCGTCGTTTAATTTTAGTTTTAATAAAGCCTCTTTTAAGTCGCCGTATTTACTTCCGTCTAATGGGAACACCCCTGAGAATACCATAGGTAGTGCCTTTTTATAACCAGGAAGCGCCATAGGCGCAGGATTTATAGCATCAGTAATAGTATCGCCGACTGCGGTATCTTCTATACTTTTTATGCTAGCGGCAATATATCCAACCTCGCCTGCAGAGAGCATTTCTTTAGGCAACATTTTAGGTGCAAAAACACCGACTTCCGTTACGTCAAAACACTTGTCAGACATAAACGTTTTTATTCGTGTTCCTACTTTTACCGTGCCGTCAACCACTCTAACAAAGCAAATAACACCCTTAAAGTTATCGTAATAACTATCAAAAATAAGGGCTTTTAGAGGAGCGTTTTCATCTCCTTTAGGGGCAGGAATTTTTGTAACAATCTGTTCTAAGACCTCTTCAATATTAGTTCCGTTCTTTGCGGAAACTCTAGGAGCGTCCGTGCCATCAATTCCCAAAATATCCGCAAGTTCAGTAACTGCCTCGTCAGGTCTTGCAGACGCTAGGTCCATTTTGTTAATAATGGGCATAATTTCTAAATCGTTATCTATGGCAAGATAAGCGTTAGCAAGCGTCTGCGCTTGAACGCCTTGCGTTGCATC
>JAFVSF010000215.1 GCA_017503885.1 Clostridia bacterium | reverse complement strand
TTGGAAAGCGGAAAATCGATGATTCGATACTTGCCCCCGAAGGGCACTGCAGGTTTGGCGGTAGTCTCGGTCAGTGCATAGAGTCTACTACCCTGACCACCTGCCAGCAACATTGCTACGCATTCCTTTTTGTTAAACATGTTTGTCCTCCTTTTCAGTGATGCCGACGCCGAAATGCATTGGAGTCGGACCAAATAATAATTTGAAATGTATCACACTTATAAAAGAACGATTTCATTCAATTCAGTATACTACAACTTTGCAAAAAGGGGCTATAAGTCGATTATTAACAAATGTGATAAGTTTTTATCAACTGCAAACTTGGATAATTCAATAACTTTTTCCATAGGGGAAGGTGGGGATTATCAAGCCAAAGACCTCTATTTGAAAAATGGAAAATACTCGTTTAATTTATACAAGGGCAACGAAATCAAAGGTAAGATAGAGCTTTCCGTATACGGTTATTGTAACGTGGAAAACGCCCTTGCTGCATCTGTTTGTGCTATGCAATTAGGCGTAGATTTTCGCCACGTTAAGAACGGTTTAAAAAATTTCAAAGGCGTAGTTAGGCGATTTGAAGAGATAGGCAAGATTCATGGGTGCAACGTAATTGCAGACTACGCACATCATCCAACAGAAATAACTGCGTGCTTAAAAACAGCAACCGAAGTTTGTAAAGGTGAGGTTTACGTGGTTTTCCAGCCTCACACTTATTCAAGAACAGTTTACCTTAAAGATGAGTTTGTAAAAGTTTTAGAAAATGTTAAAAACCTTGCCCTATTTAAAACTTTTTCAGCAAGGGAAAATTACATTAATGGTGGTAGTGCGTACGATTTGCACGTGCTTCTTGGCAATAGCCTTTACTTTGAAAGTGTAGATATAATGCTTGATTATTATAAAAAAGTACTTTCTAAAAAAGACATGCTGTTGATTTTAGGTGCGGGAGATTTATATAATGAAGTAAAGGAGAGTATATAAAATAAAGGCTCTATCACAACTCGTGACCGATATTTAAAGGCGTATAAACGTCGGTATGCGTCGTTTCTACAAAGTATTTGTGACTGGGATGACCAACAAGGTCTATCCCACCCCCAAATTCTTTGTGAGCCTAGCCTACCTTGTTTCTCCACCTTTAAATCTCACTTGATAAAGGTAAAGCAAAACAAGGATGCAACGTCACGTTGCCTTGTATCTAACCCTTTAAATTTAATCAGTCATACGTTGTGACATAGCCAAAATAAAAAACAGTCCTCTATTCAGGAGGACTGTTTCACGTTTTAATTGTCAATCTAATAAATTAACTAAAATGTTGTTGACAGGCTTTTTATGTTCAAAGTCGTTCACCATCTTGTCGATTTCAGATTCTATATCTGTCATTTTTGTAACGGGAAGATTATAAACTGAAAGGTCTATGGCTTTGTTTGCAAGCAAGTTTATTGCAGCAGGGTAGTTGCCGTAGCCGTTGTTTACGCAACTGGTGTTATTTTGCTTTGACATGGCAATGCTCATTGGTATTTTCAAATTTGGATAAGAATAGCCTGCAAAAACTATAGGAGCGTTGTGCGATGCAATCTTATAAGCAAGGTCGGTGCTTATGCCAGATCTTGTAAGGTATACTACGCTACTTGCCATTCTGCCACCCGTCAAAGTTGCAATTTCTTTCTCGGGTTTATTAGATGCAGAAATCGTATAATAAATACCGGATTTTTTAACTGCTCTAAGATTTGATTCCTTGTCGTCTATAATGATTGGAACTGCTTGATAATAAATTAAAATTTGCCCTAAAATAGAGGCGAAAACGCTACCACCTATAATTGCAACGTGCGAACTTTTTTTGACGTTTAGTTTATCTATTATAGAGAGGGCTAACGCAACGTATTCAACGTAAACTGCATCAGCGTCTTTTACGCTAGAAGGAAGGGCAAAAACGTTAGAAACGTTAGTTACTGCAAAGTCTTTTAAAAACCCTTCTCTATTTCTTCCTGCTATTCCAAAATTGTAACAATTTTCGGGAGAGCCAGATTCGCAAGCAGGGCATTCGCCACAAGGCTCGATAGAAGAAATAACGACTCTACTACCTTTAGAAATAAAGTCGTGGGGCTGGGCTGTCTCTGTAATTTGCCCAACTGCGTGTCTAACAGGGATTATAGGTAGTTGCAAAGACTTGTCTTCGCCACAAATGTAGGCGATATCGTCTTCTGTGACTAAAGCTCTAATAAGTTTTACTTTTACGCTATCTAATCCTGCTAAAAGTTCTTGGTGTTTAGTTTTTTCTACTTTACCAAACTCGGTAACTTTCCAACCAATCATAAAGGCCTCTTAAAAAATATTGTATTTAAAGTATATTATATAAAAGAAATTTTTGCAACCAAATAAAAGGATTTGCTAGTAAGAGAAGATGAAAAGAGAACAAAAAAGCAAAAAAACCTTTTTTGATAATAAAATTTTTATTTTCAAGCCGTTAAACGTTTGACACGGGCAATAAAATAATATATAATATGTTAGCATAAAAATCTTGTGAGGTGAAAAAATGAAAGCGGAATTACATCCCAATTATAAAATTGTCACCGTTCAGTGTGCTTGCGGAGAAACTTTCCAGACAGGTACTACTAAAAATGTCGATGTTATAAAAGTAGATATTTGCAGTAAATGCCATCCGTTCTTTACTGGCAAGCAGAAACTTGTCGATACCGGCGGACGTGTTGATAAATTCAAAAAAAGATACAATCTTTGATTGTAAAAGACTTTTGTCGGCTGAATTTGCCGCAAAAATCGGTTTTTCAGCCCCGAGCAGACGCGCTTGGGGCTTATTTTTTAAAAAGCCGTATTAAACTTAAGGGCGCAGACTCTTAACAAACGAATAAGATACGGCGAATGATAGAATATTCAAAAAAGGCGTTACTCCTTTTAGTTAATAAGGTATGGGTAAAAAAAGTAATTTAAAAACTAAAAAAAGCGCGTGTAAAACCTCTATCGGCGGTCAAGCCGTATTAGAGGGTGTTATGATGCGCGGTAAATCGGGTATTGCTACGGCTGTAAGAGATCCGGATGGGGTTATCCGTCTTGAGGCAGACAGATTAAAGCCCCAGGAAAAGGTTAACAAATTGGCAAAGCTC
>JAFVSF010000214.1 GCA_017503885.1 Clostridia bacterium | reverse complement strand
GGTGCTCCAGCTACGGCAACTTTGAGAAATTTAACCTTCTTAAATAGTACGTACGGAATAGGTATTTCACTAGAAAACATTCCAAATGAACTTATAAATATTGAAAATATTTACGGAACGTTTCTATATAACGCAATCCATCACAACGCTACTACAGACGTTGGGTTCTATAATAATATAAACATTTCAACCAAATACTGGAAAAATGCATCAACTACCTACAAATGTAGCAATGCCACAGCTCTTGATTCCTTTGTAAATAACAACTTAAATGCGTTGATTTTGGGAGATTTAGATGATCAAATGCTTTCCAATATCACGATAGACGGAGGTAAACTTGGTATCAAATTTACAACGGGTATAAGAGATTCTGCTGGTTTTTGGGGACTTGTTCACAATGCAAATATTAACTGTCAAAAAGGTGTTTACGCCGACTATTTGAATCCAGTATGTGGCGTGGTCTTTACTGATTCTAACGTAGGCATTGTAGAAAATAATTCGCCTGTTGGCTGTGTAAAAATGAGTAATTCTACCTACCAAAAAACAGGTAGTGGCAGAATTGTACAAGAGGGAGGGGACGTTGAAATACAGAGCAACGTAGACTCATTGACCTATAAGTATTCCACTTCTCAAAGATTGTTTGTTGCAAACAATTTGGTGTCGGGTGGACAAACCGATAACTCTGAGCGTCTTCAGGAAATATTAGGCTCAGTTGGAGAAGAGGGAGGAGTTGTAGTTGTACCAAACGGAATTTATAGGTTGGATTCCTCGGTAGTAATTCCTCAAAACGTTGAACTTCGTTCTATGCAATCTACGTTTACACGTTCAAATCACAATCAAACGGCAACAAACGGCGTTGTATTTATATCCTACGTCTCTGGGGCAACCTTTGTTGTGAAGGATAACTCGGGCGTAGTAGGCGTAAGGATTTGGCACGCTAAGAATGATTTTATTACGGCACGCAAAAATTTAAATAACGGTTCGTATCCTAATGATATTTCCATAAAAGCCGATGGCGATAGAGCGTATGCATATATGAACGAGAGCGTAGGTGCGTACGTTGGTTTTGATTTTTCTTCGTGCGACAATCATATATTGAAAAGTAACTATGGTATTTCTTACGTAAACTTCATTAAAGCAGGTGGAAAAGACGGTGTAATTACTCAATGTCTTGCTAATTTAAACTTTATGGCAAGATCAAATATTTATACTTATTTTGATGCTTCGAAGTCCCAAGTAGCAAATTGGCAAAGAATTAAAAACAGTGGGGAATCAAATGAAGATTTTGCCGTTTTGCGTGATGAGATTGGAAAAACGCATACGAAAATGGTTCGTCTTGAAAATGCCGAAAATCAAGTAGCTTTTAACGTCTTTTGCTATGGTCATGCAGGATTGTTTGACGTTGTAAATTCGACAGCAACATTAGTAAATACATCTCTTGACTATTTGTTTATGGATAAGGTTGTATATGAACTTACTGGTGGTTCTTGTAATATTATAGGTTCTTTAAGGGTTTATGGTATCTCATTGAAAGTAAATAGTGGTGTTCTTAAGGCTTATGGCAGAATTGCATTTGGCGAACTAAAAGAAAAGGCTTACGATTCATCTGTTTCGCTTGAGGACGAATTGGAATACGTTTCTCCAAATGCGAAGAGAAAGACCTTGTTTAATTGCGATGCGTCAAATTCAAATTTCAATGTTTACATCAACTATAATTCGGACTATATTAAGGAAGGTAGTGGTAGTTGGCGATGGAAAACAACTACACTTATTGGTAGTTTTAGTAGTGTTGATATCAGCGAATATAAGCAGGGCTATTTACATTTCTATATCTATTGTAGTGATATATCAAAAATAGGTACGGAGGGGCAAATTGAAATTACGTCTTCGGGAAGTTGTGACGTGAACGAAAGTAACTGGATGCTTATGCAATATGTTACAAAGACCGGGTGGAATGACGTTTGGTTAGATATAGCAGGTGCTGGCACAACTGGTGGTGTTGCTGATTTGACTAAAATAAATTATTTGCGAATTTATACGTTGAATTCTAGTGCAACTTTCTATATCGATAATATTGAGGTTGTTACCGACTAAAGACGTTATAAATGTTTTAGTATATGAAACTTATGCTAATTATTATTGGTATATAGGGTAATAGTCAATATCTTCAGTTGCAACTTAAAGACTCTTTCAAATAAAGAGATTGAATAGGAACTAAAAGTTAAAAATAGGCGAGCGTGAATTTCACGCTCGCCTTTGCTTTATTTACTCATAAACAGTCAAAATTCGACATAAATTTAGCAAGAGGTTAAATTTATGCTGTGGGATTTTTTAAACTTTATAGTAGGTAAAATAGTCTTTTTTTGTTCAAGCATTGGGGGAGATTGCTTTCCTAAACCATTATCAGCCGAAGATGAGGCAAAATACCTAACTGCTTTTAAAGAGAAAGGCGACCAAAAAGCCAAAGAAATGCTAATAAAACATAATCTTCGCCTAGTTGCTCATATCGCTAAAAAATATCAAGGTGCAGAAGATACCGACGACCTTATATCAGTTGGCTCAATAGGACTTATCAAGGCTATAAACACCTATACGCCTAATAAAGGCACTCAACTTGCAACTTACACGGCAAGGTGTATCGAAAATGAGATTTTAATGCTACTTCGTGCAAATAAAAAACATAAAAACAACGTATCTTTATACGATACGATAGGGCAAGATAAAGACGGAAACGAATTAAACGTAATAGACCTTCTTTCCGAACAAGAAGACGGAGTTTTAATTAAAGTTGAAAATAGACTTTTACGGCAAAAGTTTTTATCGGTTATGAAAGAGTGTTTAGAGCCACGAGAGTTTAAAATAATTTGTCTACGCTACGGTTTAAAGGGAGGAAGACCTCTCGCCCAAAGAGAGGTTGCGTCGCTACTTAAAATTTCTCGCTCGTATATATCAAGAATAGAGAAAAAGGCTGTAGAAAAATTAAAAATTGAGGTTAAAAAAAGGGAATTTTTCCTAGAATAATCAAAAAAATATTTTATTATATAAAATAACTTGCAAAAAAGCGTCGTTTATTATAAAATATAATTAATAATAAACGGAGGAGCGAGATACTCGCAAAAAACTATGAAATATTATTTATCAATAGATATCGGTGCGTCAAGTGGTAGACATATTCTTTCTCATATCGAAGATGGCAAACTTATTTTAGAAGAGGTTTTCCGTTTTGAAAACGGTATGGAAGAGCGAGATGGACACCTTATTTGGGACTATAAAAAACTCTTTGCCAACATTGTTGAGGGTATGAAAGAGTGCAAAAAAGTCGGCAAAGTGCCAGAAACAGTTGGTATCGACACTTGGGGTGTTGACTACGCACTTATAGATAAAGACGACAACGTTATTGGCGAAGTTTTCGCTTATAGAGATTCTAGAACTGAAGAGCCTATAAAGAAAGTTCATTCTATCGTTCCTTTTGAAAAACTTTACGAGAGAACTGGTTCTCAATTCCAAATTTATAACACAATTTATCAACTTTATACCGATAAACTTAGTGGTAAACTCGATAAGGCAGAAAGATTTTTAATGATGCCAGACTTTTTCAACTTCCTTTTGACAGGTGTTAAGAAAAACGAGTTTACAAACGCTTCTACAAGTGGTATTTTATCGGCAAAAACTAGAGAGTGGGATATGGAAACCGTTAAAGATTTAGGTCTTCCTGAAAAACTTTTTGGCGAACTTGACGATCCTGCAACCTTAGTTGGTACTTTAAAGGCTGAACTTGTTGAAGAGATTGGTTATGACACGAAAGTTGTTTTAACTGCAACTCACGACACGGCTAGTGCAGTAATGGCTGTTCCTGAACTTGGAACTCCACTTTATATATCTAGTGGTACTTGGTCACTTCTTGGTATTGAAGGTCCAAAGGCAATTTCTAGTGCAGATGCGTTATCTGCTAACTTTACAAACGAAGGTGGCTACGGCAGAACAACAAGATTCCTTAAAAACATTATGGGTCTTTGGATGATTCAAAGCGTAAGACGTGAGCATGACAAGAAGTATTCGTTTGCAGATTACGTTGTGCTTGCTAAAGAGGTTAAAGACTTTGACAGTATCGTTGACGTAAACGACCAATGTTTCTTAGCCCCAGAAAGTATGATTGGTGCTATTCAAGATTATTGTCGTAAGACAAATCAAAAAGTTCCTGAAACACCTGGTGAACTTGCCCTTTGCGTATATGACAGTTTAGCAGTTTGCTATGCAAAGGCAGTAGACGTTATTGAAAAAGTTACAGGCTTTAAGTTTGACACTATCAACGTAGTTGGTGGTGGATGCCAAAATATGTATCTTAATGAACTCACTGCAAAGCGTACGGGTAGAAAAGTTATGGCAGGCCCTGTTGAAGCAACGGCTATTGGTAATGCTATCGCTCAACTTTTATATGATGGTGCAGTGGCAAGTTTGGATGAAGCAAAGATGCTTGTTAAAAATTCTTTCGACGTAAAAACAATAGTATAAAAAGCAAATAAACCAAGCACCGAGCAAAATTTTGCTCGGTGCTATTTTTTCTAATTAGTTACATAAATTGTTTAAAAAATAAAGATAAAATAAGTGATTTTAAAAACTTTTATGTAAGACAAAACAAATGGAATTTACATAAAATATATAAAATTGTCAAGATTTTAACCTCTTTTTAATATATTTGTATAGAGGTTAGAAAAATGAAAATACTAAACGAAAAGAAACTAAACTTAATTACTGCCGTTATCCTTTGCGTCCTTGCAATAGGTGTTGCTATCGTATGTTTTATTCCAAGTAAAGTCGTTTATAGTTCTGGTGGAAAAACCTACGAGCCTATATATTTTGGAGATAGAAGTAAGGAGCAAGTAGCCATTACTTTTAACGTTTACGAGGGTTGCGAAGTTGTAGAAGGAATACTTAACGAGTTAAACAAGAGAGGGGTAAAAGCAACGTTTTTTATTGGTGGTTGCTGGGCAGATGATAACCTAAGTTTAGTAAAAAAAATTATTGACAATGGACATGAAATTGGTAGTCATGGTTATTATCACAAGGATCACTCAAAATTAAGTGAAGAACAAAACAAGGTGGAAATGACTCTTTTGCACGATTTAATTAAAAGGGAGTTAGGCTATGAAATAAAACTTTTTGCTCCACCATCGGGTGCGTTTTCAGTCCAGACACTTAAAGTTGCAGAGAGTATGGGGTATAAAACTATTTTATGGACTAAAGATACCATTGATTGGCGTGACAAAAATAGAAAAGTAGTGTATAATAGAGCAACAAAGGGGATTTCGGGTGGGGATATAATTTTGATGCATCCTAAGGAGCATACTCTAGAGGCTCTACCAGAAATTTTAGAATATTACAAACAAAAAGGGCTGGAGATTGTTACCGTCAGTGAGTGTATAGCGTAAATGTTTTTTAAAGAATACGATAACAAATTAAAACTAGTTGTAAACGAAATGCAAGGAGTAATGAGCGTTAGCGTTGGCATTGTCGTTGGGGCAGGAAGCGTGTTAGAAACCGAAACTAACAATGGTATTTCGCATTTTATTGAGCATATGACTTTTAAGGGAACGCCAAATTTAACTGCCTTTCAAGTTTCGGAGGCGTTTGATGAGATTGGTTCTCAAGTAAATGCTTTTACCTCAAAAGAAATGACGTGTTATTATGCAAAAAGTACTAATTTAGCGTTAGAAAGGTCTTTTGAAATACTTTCTGATATGTTTTTAAATTCGCTTTACGCTAGTGAAGAGATAGAAAAAGAAAAGGGTGTGGTTGTCGAAGAGATAAATATGTACGCCGACACACCTGAAGAAGTTTGTTTGGACGCTCTTTCTTCTGCATTTTTCGGTAACGTTGGTTTGGGGAGAACTGTTTTAGGACCAGCAACAAATATTAAAGCATTTGACAAAAGTTATATTGATGAATATAGAAGAGATTATTACAACGCAGATAATATTGTAATTTGTTTTGCAGGTAACGTAGACGGAAAAACTGCAGAAAAACTCGTTGATAAATATTTTGCTCCTTTTGTTGCTGGCAATAAATCAAAGCCTTATTATCGTACTGAAAAGACAAATTTAGGTAAAAAAATAAAAATAAACAAAGATATTGAGCAAAATCACTTGGCATTGGCCTTTGATGGAATAAAATACAACGGAGATTACTTTGATGAAATGTCGCTTTTAAACACTGTTTTAGGTGCAGGTATGAGTAGTAGACTATTCCAAAAAGTAAGGGAAGAAATGGGACTTTGTTACACGATTTATTCTTATCCGTCAGGCTATCGTGACGTTGGATCACTTGCAGTTTATGCAGGGCTTAATCCAGACCAGACAAAACAAGCGTTTGATGCAATATTTAGCGTTTTAAACGATCTTAAAAAAGGTGGTATTACTCAAAAAGAATTTGAAAAAGGAAAGGCACAAGTATTAAGTTCGTTTGCATTTGGTCAAGAAAGTACGGCATCTCAAATGATGCTTTATGGTAAATATTTACTTTTTGAAGGTAAAAACTTTGACGGCGAAGAAAAGATAAGATATATTGAGAATATTTCAAAGAAAAAGGTAGATGAGCTTGTTGAGAGTCTTGATTTTGACAAATTTAGCCTTTCTCTCGTTGGAAAAAATGCAGAAAAAATCGAATTTTAAAATGGCTCTATCACAACTCGTGACTGATATTTAAAGGTTTATCTACTTCGCACACCTTCGTTTACTGTTTCGCCCTCAAAACCTTGGTGACCAACAAGGTCTACCAAGTCTTTTTGGGCTCACGAGCCTTGGTGTG
>JAFVSF010000213.1 GCA_017503885.1 Clostridia bacterium | reverse complement strand
TGCGTCAAGTTCTTTAACCGTAACGTCTTTTTTGCCGGCTAAACGAAGGAAATCTTCATAAACCTTGTCTAAGTCTTCTTTAACGAGTTCATACCCACGAGATTTAATTAATCTAACGAGGTCTGGTTTAGAAATATTTTTATCAATATCCGAATTCTCTTCACTTGCGCTAAATATAGAAATACCAACTTTTTCTGCTGAAAGGTTTTCAATTTGTTTAATTATATATTGTGATGCCGTCTTGTTTAACGAATCAACGTAACCAGATTTAGCCCCTATTCTACTCATTGCGCTTAAATACGTAGAAGTGGAAAGAGTGTTTTCAGTTTTTATAGTAGAAACTTTTATCTCAGTTACTCCTGCTTGAATAGTAGCAAACATATTTGCAACTGCCATAGATAAAGAATCACTAAGTTTAACGCCTAAAGTAACTGTTTTTAATTCAGGTACTTTAATATAAATATTGTTTATAAAATCTGAAAACTCACTCGGTTGCATCTGCCCTGCCATATCGCCAATAACTATTGTTTTTGCTCCGCAATTGATAGCAGTTCTTATTGCTTGATATAAGTATTCAGTTTCCGCATTAGTAGCGTCTTCTAAAGAAACCTCAACGTCATCACAAGTAGCCACAGCTTTAGTAGTTATAGAAGACAAAAGTTCCATAACCGCCGTTGGCTTTTTACCGAGAGAATATTCTATTTGCGTAGGAGACACAGGCATACTTACTGAAAGCCTTTTATTTTTTGCTTCCTTAATAAGTTCATACGTTTTTTCTACGTTATTTACATCATACCCAACACCAACGGAAATTTTAACACCGCCTAATCTTGGACAAATAGTTTTAATCAAAATTTCTTCTGCCTTATTATTTACGACAGAACCAAATTCAATAACGTTAACAGAAAGGTCGCATAACTTTTTAATGATTTCAAACTTTTCCTTAAAACTTAAAGTAATGCCGTTTTGTTTTTCTGCTTTTATCAATGAAATATCGCTTACTATAATTTTTTTCATTGTTTTTCTCCAAACCTAAATATAGAATACAAAAAATCCCTGACAAAAATGTCAGGGACGACGAATTGCCGCGGTACCACCCATATTGTTGCAAAAGCAACCGCTCGAATTATGCCGTTACGTGGCTCTACGGAAACGACTAAACACAAAAAACTGCTTTCACCGTTTCTGCTCCGAAATGAGAATACTAATTTTCCACTTACCAACTTTCACCAACCGTTGACTCTCTGAAAGCGTACTAAGAAGTATATTTTTCTTCAACGCATTTTTTTGTTTTATATATTTTAGAATATTTCTTAAATATTGTCAAGTATTTTAAAGGGTGCAATTTAAAATCATAAACCTAAAAGTTTTTTAAAATTACCAGAAAGAATTGCCTCGTTTTCCTCTTTGCTTAGCCCTAAAGATAAAAACCTTTCCAATTCTTTTTTTGCCGACCACATAGGAAAGTCGTCTCCGAAAAAGAATTTTTTATATCCAAAAAACCTAATCAAGTCAACGGCTTTTTCTTTAGATATAAAAGGTAAAGAAGAACTTGTATCAAAGTAAACGTTATCTAGTCCTTCGTAAACTTTATAATCGTCCCAACAGCGATACCCTCCAAAATGTGCGCCTATAAAAGTAAGCGACGGATATTTTTTCGCTACGCTAGCAAGCCTAAAAGGTTTAGAGTATTCGTATCTATTATCGCCCGTATGGAATAAAATAGGAAACACCTTATTAACCATAGAAATTGCACGATAAATTTTATCCGCTTGCTCTCCGTCTATATTGAACTTTTGAAAGTCAGGGTGTAGTTTTAGCCCATAAAAGCCTTTACTTA
Source organism: Clostridia bacterium (assembly GCA_017503885.1). GTDB lineage: Bacteria > Bacillota > Clostridia > Christensenellales > Borkfalkiaceae > UBA10281. Next base: position 460 of record JAFVSF010000213.1, on the reverse strand, counting down.
CACATCTCTCAACTTCTCTAATTATATCGTTTTCAGACATTTCTGGATGTAGAGTCATAAAACCGATAAATTCACTATGTTTTAAGGTTTCTGAATAAATAAAATCATTAATCGAACGAACTTGCTCTGGTTTAGTCGCAACGGAATGTACTACGAATCTAGTTATACCAGCCTCCTTTCCTTCTTTAATAAGTGCGTCAGAAGTTCCTAAAGGCATATCCATTTCAATATCGTAAAAATCGCCTATTGCTTGAGTAGCCCTACCGGCAATTTTATCTGGATATATATGTGCGTGACTATTAATAATTTCCATGTTGCCCTCTCTAATTAAAGTTTACTTCTTTGAATTTTTCCACTTGTAGTTTTAGGGAGCTCGTCACGGAAAACTACTATTCTTGGATATTTGTATGGTGCAGTGTGAGTTTTAACGTAATTTTGAATTTCTTTTTTAAGTTCTTCC
>JAFVSF010000015.1 GCA_017503885.1 Clostridia bacterium | reverse complement strand
GTCAATTACCTTTTTTTCTCCGTTCATATAAACTATTGCTTTGTTACAATCTATCAAGGACAAATTAATTTCTGCCGTGCAAGGCGAGCCCGAACACGCATAGTTCATAATCATAAACCCTTCGTTTTTGTTTTTATCCTCAAAAACACCACAAAGAATATTGTTGTTTGTTTCTATACCCTTTAAAACGATAGAGGACTCTTGCGCTAAAACGTATTTACCACTCCTTTCTAATAAACTATAAGCAGAAGAATTTTCTTTTGTAACACTTACTGGGATTATGCCTTTCCAATCAAACGCTTTATAAACGTGGTCAAAAGCCAAAACTTCATCGTTTACCGTCTTTACTCTATCGTAAATAACAGTTTTTTCGCCGTTTTGAACAAGCCCTAATCTATTTTCTTCTTTTTCGGTTGATGGTCTTGTATCAAAAGTGTAAAGGGTGTATCCGTCAAAACCAAACGCAAGTGCTGAATACACTTGGAAACGAACGTCTGCAACTTCCGGCACGGTATAGTGCATATGGTCTAACGTTTGAATTGCTAAATTCGTATGCGCGCCGTGATCTTTTGCGCTTGTCGCTAAAACTGACAAATTGTACAAATGCGAAACTTTAATTTCCTTTGATTTACCACTTGCAATTATCGGATAAACGTCTGCCATAAGAAGTTTATATGCATCTTTAGACATTTTATCTAAAACTTTAGTACAATAACTCTCTACGTACTGCTCATAGTTGACGTCAACAGGCCATCCGTTAGCAGAAACGCAAGTAGAAGGATGCAATGCGGAAACGAACTTCTTGCCTTTAAAGTTTTCTTCAAAAAACGGTACTCTATCCGCAATATTATCAATCATATCCGGATACGGCTCGTCGTACATATAAACGCCTTCTATATTATCGTAATCGTGTAGCCAATCAATATCTAAACATTTGTCCGAATCTAAGCCTATATGCCCAGTAAAAGGAAAAACGTTTATTCCGTGTTTTCCTGCAAGTTCAATCAAATTTTTGACAGCATTAGGTTTGGTCGTATTATACTCACCATCACGAGTTGCAATAGCGACGTTTACGCCACACTCTTTTAAAAGTTGCATTCCCGCATCGGTATTATCTGGATAATACGCCCAAATATCCATTCTATCGCTTGCGTTTTCGTCGTAGTTTAAAAGTGTTTCGGCTTTATTACCTTCTCTTGACTTTGCGCCTTTGCACGAACTAAGGCAAACAGTTGCAAAAGATAAACCAGCCAATAAAACTGCTATGCTTTTTTTCATTTTTATCCTTTATATGGAATTACGTAAACCCCTTCGCCAGGATTTAACGTAATTGACCAAGAATTTTTCTTTACGTCAAAAACAGTCGGCACACCCTTTCTATATACGATTATTTTATTGCATTTTACAAAATCAAGATTAATTGTTGCACTTATGTTTTTGGTTGGATCGGAATAGTTTACAAGTGAATATACTTCATTGCCATTTGCATCCGTAAATTGACCAACTATTGCATTTTTATCCGAACTTATTTGCTTTATACAAGAGAAATCTGCAACGTCCAAAAGAACGTCAGTCATTTTACTCAAATATGAAAACGCATTTTTATCAACGTTTTTCTCTGCGTGGATAGGATATACGCCCTTCCAACTAAGAGAAAGTAACAACTCGTCTAAAAGAGCAAGTTCTGCATTTGTCGCCTGCACTGCGTAATAACATTGCGTACGCTCACCGTCTCTGTCTATCATTGCAACGTGATTTTCATTAAATTCTAATCCGTCTGACGGAGGGGTAGTATACGTAAACCAACTTATTTCAGTAAAACCGAAACTCGTAGTTACGTATGCTTGAAATTTACAATCTGCCTCAGTTGGTAAACGGCGTAACCCTGTTTGGAAAGGATAACCACCAAAACTCGTAGACTGCATCGCCATGTGTAAAATAAGTTCGGGATGCTTTAATTTCATACCACCGAGATATGCTAAAGACCTAAGCCATTTATCGTCGGTGTAACATCCACCCATTGCGTCATCATGCCCCATCAGAGGATAAACGTCCGACGCTAAAATACGAGGCATCCCTTCTGGAAGTTGAGATAGAACTACGTTATACCATTCGTCTAGATAATCTTGATAGTTTGGCGTACCCATGTGGTGAGCGCCTGCCCCACTTGATAAAACACAGTTATAAAACTTCTTGCCTGCATACTTTGCAGAAAAATCGGGTATTACAGACGCAATATTTTCAAACTCTGCTACACTTGGCTCGTCATCATAATCAATACCTGCAATCGTGTCGTATATGTCGGTATTTGAATAATCTTTTACGTTTGTAACTGCATTGCCAAGAGTAAAACCTATTGCTTTTAACCCGTACTCTTTACATTTACGGATATATTGCTCTTGGCCACTTGCGCCAAAGGCAGAAATCATTTTGCCACCCTCGGTACTGTCTATAATCAAGGTGTTTATTCCGCTATCTTTCAAATACTGCCATTGAGTATCCGTAAGGTCCGTAGGACCTCTAAATGCGTATATATCCATAACGTTTTCATCTGCTTTTTTGCTGTAATCAATTAAGCTTGAAGAAACGTTCACACTCATATCTCTCTTACCCGAACATGAAGATGCCGTTACTATAGCGCAACTTGTAGCAAGCAAAAGAGAAATAAACTTACTTGATTTTCTCATCCTTTTAATCCTCCAACCGACATGCTAGACATAATTGTCTTGCTAAAACATGCATAAATAATCAACACAAACACAGTCATAAAACTCATTGCTGCAAACGCCTTTGGGTAGTTGGTATTTGCCTGCTCGGTTATTTTATAAACACCAATAGCAACGGTAGGTCTTTTTGGCAAGTACAAGTATGGGGTTAAATAGTCGTTCCAAATTCCAATTACGTTTATAATTGCCATGGAAACAACCAAAGGCATTGCTTGTGGATACATAATTGAGAAAAATACTTTAAAATTGCTAGCCCCGTCTATAAATGCAGACTCTGCATATTCCCAAGAAATAGATGCAAAGTAGTTTTTGTATAATAGCATACCAAAGCCTAAGCCACCCGCATTCATTAAAAATATTGCCGAAAACGAATTTCCAAGGTCGAGTGTTTTATGTATAAAACGGTAAGTTGTAGTCATTGAGCCGATTGTAGGAACAACCATTGACACTATAACTAAGGTCATAACAAGCCCGTCGATTTTAGTTTTATATCTTGCTAAAACGTAACCCGTAATAACGGGAACTATACATTGCAACCCCGTACAACCTACAATCAAAACGACTGAGTTGAAAAGCATATCAAAGATGGTTGATTTTTGTATTTTTACCTTAAATACTTCCAAATAATTTGCAAAGGACGCTCCCCTTAAATCCCAAAAAGCAAAAGGGGTTTTGCCAAATTCAGTTGTTTTACGAAAAGATGAAAACATCATCCAACATAAAACAAAAATGAACGAAAATGCAAAAAGCACCATGCCAAAAGTTACCAAAATCTTATAAATAAGGTCACCCACTCTAGTGGCTTGTCTGAATTTAGCGGTCTCTAACGTAGATTTTCTTTTCATTAGTATTCCACCTCCTCAGCAAATCTATTTATAAGTTTACGAAGTGTTACGATAACTATCGTTCCAAAAATTCCTATCAATACGCCAAGCGCCGCCGCATCACCGATGTTAGCCCCTGCGTTTTTAGTAGTTGCAACGATAATAAGTCCTAAAGACGTAGTATTAGCATTAGTTGGGGACATTAAAAGTGATGGCATATACCAAGCGAAACAAGAAGATATAATTGATATAGACATCGTACAAATCGTTGGCCAAATCATTGGCAATACTATTTGAGCAAAAATTCTAATCTCACTTGCTCCGTCTAATTGAGCGCTTTCAATAACGCCGTCAGACACTCTCGACATTGACGAACCAAAATATATGATATTCGTACTAATACCCGTCCAAACACTAAAAATAAGCATTATTGGCCATGCAGTTTTTGCATTACCAAACCACCCTTCCGGGGGAATAACTTTTTCTAAATTTATAGATTGCAAAAACTTTTTCAACACCGAACCTTCTCCGTCAACGAAGATTTTAAAAGACATACAAAGAACGGTTGCTGAAATCATTGCTGGTATAAACAACACTATTTGATAAGCTCTCCATCCCTTGATTTTTCTAAATATCGCAAAGGAAAAAAGTAAGGTTATAGGCAAGTTGATGCAAAGACTTAACGGAATAAGAGAAAGAGTATTCCAAAGTGAATGGTGGTTATTTATACCCGACTCAACCTGTCCTGTAAGCACTTTTAACACATTTTCATAGTTTTTTAAGCCGTTAAAGTATGAAACGGTACTATTTCCGTAATTAAACGAAAGCCATATAGTACCAACGTTCATTGCCAGCCAAAAAACTAAAAAGTGTAGTAACGGCCAAGCCAAAATTGAATAGGCAAAAATCTTATCCCTACGTTTTTTAGCCTGCATACTAGCAGGTTTTTTATTTGGCAACAACCCCAAATCGGGGTTGTTGCTACTAATAGTTTTATCCATATAATCACCTATTGAGGCATTTTAAACTAATTAAAGTATTCCTCTTTCTTCAAGACGTTGTCTGTAAAGTCTTACAAGAGAACATTTACTGTCCCAATTACCACTCTTAGTGCCATAATCTGAAGTAAGTAAACTTGATAAATTCTCTCTTTTGACTTGATCACTAAAAATCTTTTGGAAAGGTGAGCCTTCAAGTTCAGGACGAAGACCTGCTACGTGGTAGAAAAGTGAAGATGCACCAGATACCGTATGTTTGTAACTAAGCAAATCTTGAACTTCTCTTCCCCATCTAGTTAAGGTTAATTTTGAAGCATCATAGGTAGTTGCAAGAGGAGTTTGAATATGGTTGTGAATTTTAATTATGTTGTCTTCTCTAAACATAAATCTCAAGAAGTCCTTTGCACCTTCTATGTTGTCGCTACAAGAAGGAATAAAGAAACCTTCGGTAGGATAGTTAATATTTACATTGATTTCATTGTCTCCGATTGCAGGAATTGGAGCAAAACAATATTCGAAGGTAGAATCGTCGATATAGTCAACCATTTCAGTTTCAAACCACGCACCGGAGAAACACATAAGTGCTGTTCCGTTTAAAAACGACAAATAACAATCGTCGTGGTCAGCAGAAATCATTTGAGGAACAGAAGTAGTAGATCCACCACCAGTGATTGGGTCTATTAAATCGTACATTGCCTCTAATGCTATTCTTCTTTCGTCGTTTACGAAAAGATTAATATCAAGATTATCTTCTTGTGCAAAGTATGCTTGGTATTTTTCATAATCCATTTGTGCCCATAAAGTTTTAAAGGTGTCCATAAGGTCGTATTCAGAATCACCCCATACCATGCCTTTTACTTTGTTTCCTTTATAGGTATAATTTGCATTAGATACCTCTTTAGCAAGTTTTACAAGATCATCCCACTTAGTTGGGAATTCGTTAAACGAAACCTTTTTTGCCAAGTACATTTCTTGCAATAAAGTATTGTTATATACGATACCAGTAGGAGCGTAAGTAAATTGAGCAACGTAACGATGTTCACCTACCTTACCAAGGTCTTTTAAAGCCTCAGGCAATCTTGATTCCATAGAAGAACCGTCGCTATACGTTTGCTTAAACGTAGAGGTTAAATCTACTATTCTATCGTTATAAACCCAGTTAATCCATTCGTAAGTTAATCCTGCCATATAAATGTCGTCGTCCACTTCGCCGTCTAAAGCCATAGCGTTAGTTAAATAGTCGCTTAAAAGTGGATCGCTATTTACTTCAACCTCTATTCCTGTTTCGTTGAAATAGTCGTCACGGATTTGTTCTATCCATTCTACGCCAATACCCGTTTCAATAAGAGTAATCGTAATTTTATCAGCGTCCTTTTTCTTCTTTTTACAAGCAACCAAACTAGTTGCCATAAGTAAAATTGCTACGAAAATTGCAATAAATCGTTTCATTTTCATCATTTATCTCTCCTTTTCTTTTTGCGTGATATAATCACTAAAGTACCTGCCAAGCCTAAAACAACTATTCCAGCAGATATGCCTACGATTAACCAAACGTTTACGCCTTGTCCTTCGTTGATTATAAGTTGTTCGCCATAGAACGTGCCGTATTCGTTTACAACTTTTACTCTGACGACAATTTTACCATTAGTTTCACTAAAAATACCGTCGCCCTTAATCGTTGCTTTACCTTTTACAACTTCGTAAGTCACCTCATCGTAAATAGTATTCATATTGCTAGTATAACCTAAGGTTGCCTTATTGTCTTTAAATACAACGTCTTTGTTTGCCGTTGTAACTATTTTAATTTGTGTTTGTTCGCTCTCTTGCTTTGAAGAAGATATCGTAACGGTTGAGCCACCTGCACCTTCAATTAAGCCACAGAAAACGCCACCTGTTCCTGAAATTTTGTCAATTTCATCAGAAATTATCATTTCGCCGTTTACTTTTAAATAAACCATTGCACCAGACGCATTTCTCTCGCCCGCAATATAGAAATCTATACAGCCTAACTCAACGTCATACTCTACGTTTGGCTCAAAAGGTGAGGTTGTAGACATAACTCCACAAAGAACTATGTTTTCTGCAATAGTTAAAGTGTATCCACTTTTTGCCAAAGCGTTTTTGCCACGGAAAGCAAACGTACAACCAAAATCTGTACCAGTAAATTTAAGTTTCATTTTAACGCTATAACCACCATTTTTTACAGGGATTGACATAGCGTTTATCATTGCTTGCGACTTTGAAGTAACGTCGCCCTCTATCTTAGTATAGGTAATTCCTTTACCGAGTGGTACTAAGTCTGAAATATCGTACTTATCGTAGTTTGTAGCGTAGGTTATATCAGGGTCATACAAAGACATAGCGCCGATAGGAGTTACTACGCCGTCGATTTCTCTTTGACTATCTACGCTCATTATCGTAAATGATGCAACGTCGTTTTCTGGTTGATCGAACGCACCCTCTATAAGTTTTGCACTGTTTGCAGGGCTTTGATAAATTGTTACAGAACCACTATTTGAAACGTTGAAATCGCCAGACATTAAGCACTCGCCGTATGCAACCTTTTCGCCTTGTGTTACGCAAACGAAGAATACAAAACCGTCGTTTCCTTGAGCATCTTGTTTATTTACTGCACCAAACTCTACAAAAAACTCTTGGTCTTTTTCGAGTTTAAATTCATCATTATGGAAAATGCTAAATTGTGGAGATGCTTGTAAACCGTTATTGAAAAAGTCAAAGAATAAGCACTGAGTATGTTCTGTTTCCGATTCAGCAAAATCTTCAACGTAACGAAGTCTTACAATTGGCGCTCCGTCACCAAGCCAATAATTTCCACCATCTAATTGACTTCTTATTTCAAAGGCAAGGTAGATATCTCCACCAGTGTATTTAGAACGGAATTTTATTTGAGGCTCTGCGTCGTTAGTCGCAATTTTTAAAGACTTACAAAAACCTAACGATGCGTCGTGACTTTCTAATAATACGTTGTTGTCATCATCTCTTTTAGCGTCTGCCTTTAACTTTACAACAGGGGCTTCGGCTATATAATCTTCTATCTTTTTAGCAGAATACTCTATCGTCTTGTTTTCGATACCACTGGTCGCTTTAAATACGCCTACCGGAAGTTCTGGGATATCTTCTTCTGATAAAGCAATATGCTCGTTTCCTACGTAAATAACTAAGTCGGCAGTAACTTTATACAAATTACCAAGCAAAGAGTCTGCTTTTATAGTTATCTTATGCTTGCCTACTTCACTTGAAACGGTTGCACCCGCAACTATGTCGTTATACTCTAAAACAGCCAAAATCATAGTTGTGTCATATTCTTCTTGACCTGGATTAGCGATACCGCCAACGTAATAAATAGGAGCAACTTTTTCTTTTTCCGTACCCTCGTCTATTACTACCGTGTTGTTGTTCCACATTCTGGTGTTTTCAAGTCCCGTTTGATCTGTATCTAAATAGAAAAGATAACGACTAAGATGTTCTTGAGCAGCAGCACGTAACGAGCCGTCCTCGTTTTCGCCAACACTTAACGTTATTGGCTTTGGTTCTTGTTTTAATAGCAAGTCATATCCTTGCATGATAATAGTAACGTCGCTTGCTATTTCGTAATTATGGAACACCGTACCTGCTTTTACCGTAAGTTCAGTTCTCTCTTCAAAAGGCGCAACGTCAAAAGGCACGAGAAGGGTTATGTTTTTCGTTTCTTTGTCATTCCAAGACTCAACGGTTTTTTCTTCTCCGTCAACTACGACGGTTATAGTAGGCATATCGTCGCCTGCGTATTCAAACGGAAGGTCTGATTGCAAACGCACTAAATACCTTGATAAATGCTCTTGAGCGCCACCGCTTAGGCCGGTTATTTCAATCATTGT
>JAFVSF010000212.1 GCA_017503885.1 Clostridia bacterium | reverse complement strand
CCTCGTTTTGTTTGCGTACGAGGTCACGCATGTTTTCGCAGTCTAACTGCTGTTCGAATAGACACGAGCCTTTAATTCGGTGTGCCGTTCGTTCTTCGTAGTTGCAATTTGCCATAAGGGCGCTGATGCGGTAGTTGCTGGAATAGATGGTCGGCTTTTTAGCATTGATGCGAGTGTTGATAAGGTCAAACGCTATCGTTTGTAGCCAGCCTGTCCCAGCCTTAATGTTTTCCGTACCAATATCGTCTAGGAAGAGAAAGTCAACCGTTTTGGCTCTGCGGAGCACGGCGGACTGCGCCGAGTTGTTTCCAAAGCCTTCTTTTAGTTTGCTTTCAATCTCCACGAAACTGGTAAATAGAACGGTGTACAGTTTGTCTGCTAAGGCGTTGCCCATACAAGCGGTAAGGTGGGTTTTTCCCACGCCGGGGACACCGTAAAGGTAAGCGCCGACACCCGCCTCATACATCTCATCCGCGTAAGTGCAATAGTTCTGACACATCTGATAGACGGCTTTATTGCTAGGTATAATCATAGCCGTTTCAAATGTGCAGTTCCTAAAATGCTTTCCCAGCGCGCTGTTACGGCGGTATTCTTCAGCCTTGGCTTTTCGCTCCTGTAGTTTGCGCTCGTATTCGGCTTTTTCATAAGCCTCTTGACGACATTTACAGTTGACGGGGAAATACCTACCTTCAATACGGCATACCCGTGGGGTGTGACAGTTTTTGCAATAAGCAAGACCGTCTTCGCCCAAGTATTCGTCTGGTTGTAAATCAATCGTTTTCATTAATTGTCTTCACCCCAGTCAATACCATAATTGCTTTCGTAAGAAATATTATTTTTATCTGTTCTATTTACTATATTATGGTTAGCGTTTTTAAGGGTAGGCTTTTCGCGTTTTTGAGCGTTACTTACGCTTATTTTTGTTAACACTATTGAAGAATTGGGTTTAATAATACGCTTACGATAGCCGTTGTTGTCTATAACGTATGAGATTATTATAAGACCGTGTTTCTTGAGAACGCTTAATAATCTACTGACCGATTGTATGCACAGGTTAAATTCCTTTGCGAAATATTTGTTTGACGCAAAGCAAAAACCTTCGTTTTGAGAAAGGGCGCATATTTCGGCGTGCAAGATTTTAGCGTTCGGCGGTATGGACATAAGGTTTTTAACACCTTCGTCCAGTTTGATGAATTTCCGTTTGTTTTCCATTTTACCCTCCGTTATTAAATAATAAATTTAGTTGTATAATATAAATAGCGTCTACGTCATAGTCCACCTCCTATATGATTTTTGGGGCGGGGAAATTATAAAAGCATAAAAAAAGGCAGAGTCTTGAACTCTGCCTAAAAATATATAAATTGCTTTTGTAAAAAATATCCCTCCAAAATATAGCCACGAGGGGTGAAAAAGTCGTACCTTTTGTATTTTGGGGTCAAATTTCTCCAAAAATCTTTTTTAGTAAGTATTCTTCATCAGGCATTTTTGCGGTAATAGGATTAGAATTTTTTTCTTCTTGCCATTTCTTTTCCTTTTCTTCGTATTCGGCATTCAACTTTTCTTCTTCTGCTCTTTTAATGCGTTCCTCGGCATTTTTGAGCAGTTTCCTAACAGCGCCTTCTGTAATCCCCATTTCACGAGCGATTTCAGCCTTGCTCTTTTCTTCGTATCGATAGGACCAATATGCCATCAATTGTTTTTTGGTTAGGATTTTTTCATAGTCGCTATATTGCTCTTTGCGAAGGTTTTTAAGTTTATCAAAAAATATTATATCCCGTCGCTCTTCATTTCTTTTCCTAATCAGGTATTCAAAATCTGAATTATGGTCTTGGAAGTCAAATCCTGCCTCCATCATAGAATTTAGGGAATTATGTCGCCTAGTTTCCCGACGATTATTATTTTTCTCTTCATTGTCTAACGTTTCAATCAGTTTCGCCAGCTCCTCAGTTACTTCAACGCTTGCTTGAGTTCCGTCTAAAAATTTGTATGTCACCTTCATAATAATTCTTGTCTTCCTTCTATT
>JAFVSF010000211.1 GCA_017503885.1 Clostridia bacterium | reverse complement strand
GCTCTTGCAGACGAATATGAAAGATTGCAAGGTGGTGGCGTTCAAGTTAACGTTAACACTACTTATGCAGGTTCAGTTTATACAGATAAGTTAAACACTGAACTTACAGCAACTTCAACCGACTGGGATATAGTAGAAGGTAACCTTGGTTACGGCAATACTAGAAATAAGTGTATTGATATGTATCAAAGCGTTGCAAACAACAATGCTTATTGTGGCGAAAACGTTAAATGGAGTTCTGTTTTAAAGCCAGAAGCGTACAGAACTAAAGAGGCTGATAACTCTGGAACAAGCTACATTATGAACACTGAAATAATGCAAACTTGTTGGTTTATCAACGACGTTGCTTTCCAAGCAGCAGTTGACAAGGGTTATTTAAATGCCGACGGTTTGGCTGAATATCCTATCACTTGGGACGACCTTATTAACCTTTGCTTTAAGATGGAAGAAGCAGATTATACTAACCCATTAGGTATTACTCTTTGTAGTGCAAGTATCGAATCTTTACAATTCACTTGGCTTCTCCGTGTATACGGTGACTACTACTACCGTCAATTCTACAAATATATCATGAGTGGCGAAGCTGGTACTGAATGGGAAAACTATGATCCTACAGAAGAAGTTCCAGAAAACTTAGCTGGTTACGGTCTCCAATATGCAAAGATTCTTGCTTTATTATTCGATAAAGATTGCAGTTTCGGACCTGGATACGTTGGTTTTGAAAGTGGTCTCTATCGTGATTTCGTTGGCAACCTTGCAAAAATGAAAGGTCACCTTATTAAAGACGTTGATAAGACTGAATTCCAAGCTCTTCGTGATAAATTCGAAACTCAAAGTGGTGGAAAGAGTGCTCCACAAATTATGTTAGACTACCAAGGTTTTGGTATCAACTATGAAAAGTCTTCTGCAGAAGATTTTGAACTTGGATATTTCGATTATCCTACAATGGTTTCTGAGTACGTTCCAGAAGAAACTATCACCCGTGACATCGGTGGTAACGGTGGTTTCTTATCAGTTGTAAACCATCTTGGTAACGCTGCTCAAAACGACCTTAACAAAGATTTCGTTAAATTCGTATTATCTCCTTACGGTCAAACAGTTTACTACAAAGGCTTAGCGGCAGCTGGTAAAGTTCCAAAGGGATTATCTACAGTTAAAAACGAACTCGTTGTTATTCCTAGCGAATGGATCGACTTCTTCGACAGAAGTAACCAAGTTATTACTTTCAGTGGCGACGTAGACGCTAACAACTTCCTCTCTTGGGGTGTTAGATATACTTGTGGTTATACTGAAGGTCAAGCAATCATTTGTGATAACTGGCGTGGTCTTTTAATGACTGGTCTTTCTGCAGATCAACAATTAACACCTGCTGCTTTCTGTGCATACTGGGCACAAGCTGTAGAAACCGACGCTCACTCAATGACCGTTGATTACGGTTGGGCAGAAGAGGTTTGGGAAAATCCTAACTACAAATTAGGTTAATAGTTTAAAACTAATATGCTGGGCGTCGCCGTCAAATTTTGATGGCGACGCAAAGTAGCCTTAGGCGAATTAAAATATTGACGTATTTTAGCGTTTGCCTATCGTGAATTTGTGGTTTTTTCACAAGTTTGCAAAACGATTAACAGATATAAGAGAGAATCGCTCTCTTATGGGGTATATTAAGATGAGTTTAAGAGTAACTGAACAAGACAGAAGGCGTGTAAAAAATACGACTCTTGTCTTTGGTATTATTTTTATTGTATGTGCCGTTTTGGCTGGTTTGTTTATCGCTATAATGCCTAGAACAAAGCAACTTAAAGCAATAGGTCCAAATGCTGAGCCGATAACGGCTTTAGTTCTTTCGCATGATGGAGAAACCTATTTTGCTCAGTCAAAAAACTGGCTTTGTGAATATGATGCGTTCACGGATGAACTGCTTTCGGAATTTAATTTAACAGATTCTATTAAGCAAAAAGTTGAGCAAACTGGTGGTAATGTAGTTAAAAACAGTTTTGCACAGTTGAGAGTTTCTTCTTTTGCTGCTGAATCTGGCAATTATTTTATCGTTACCGACTCAAACGGTAATATGTTTAAGTTGGAAAAAAACGAACAGGGAAAATTGGAAGTTAGTGACGATTACTTCCTTATTGAATATTACGAGGGAGAAAAATATAATCCTAAAGTTTCAAAAGGTTTAGATTTTTTAATTGGCACGAACAGAATGTTTTCGCTTATATTAGAAAACAATTTCTTCTACGTTGAAGAGTACGATATGTCAAACCTTGCTGGTGGTGTTTTAAAGAGCAAGTTCTTATGGGATATCGGCTTAGACGAGGGAGATGGTTATAGAAAACTTGAGGCTGTAAAGTCTAACGCAGGTGTTTTGGCTTTCTATGCACACGAAAATTACCTTATTTTTATCAAAAACGGTGGTAGTATAATTCGCTTATCTACAGATTTGATAGATACTAATTATGGTGATGGTGATATAGATTTCTTTGAAGATGCAAAACTTGCAAGTGAAAGAGGCGAAGAGGCTGAAGCCGAATACGTAAGAGTTTACAACCAAACGTATATTGATTATATCGTAGATGATTTGGTAAATTTCTCTACTAAAAAGCAACTTTATGCAAGTAGTAACGGAGCAGACGTTGCCGTAACGGCAGATGATATTCGTGCTATTGGTAACGAGTATAAAGCCCAAAACTTTACTAATAAAGTTACGTTAGAGAAAAAGACTACAGACGACCAAACTTTAGTTGAATTATCAAAGCTTTTGGACATTTACAAAAAGAGTGCTATTTCTTCTTACGCAAAGAGTAAAACTGCTGCTGAAAAAGAGGCGAAAACCAACGCTGAAGAAGCAACGAAAGTCGAACTCGATTGGTGCAAAGGTTATAACCCTAACGTTATGTCTATGTACGTAAAAGAAGAGTATTTAGATAAAACTTGCTACGCTTCGTACATACCTGGTGAATCTGTCATAAACGGTATGCAATATTCAAAGAAGAACAAAGCGTTATACTATACAAATGCTTCAGACGGCTACTTATACGTGGTAAAAACTTCGGATTTGGCTAACCTTGAATCTGGCTCGTTCGTAAGTAGTGTAGCAAAGAGAATAGATAATATTCACTGCGGTAAAGGTCAAGCCTTTAGTAACTTTGGTAACGGACTTAGTTATAACGAATTTGCAAACACTTTATATCTTAAATTTGCAAACGAAAGACAACTTACTATCGTTGATATCAATGATATGAGTAATTATAAAGAAGTTGCTAAATTCACTGGGGCTTTCGATATGTTCTCGCTTGCAGGCGATAAGGACAACAAAGTTACGCAAGTTATCCATCAAGTAACTAAGGTTAATAACAAAGGCGTAGAACAAGCACTTTTGTATATTTGTTCTTACGAGCCTGAAAGATTTGCAAACAAGCCTTTAATAACTATTTTATTTGTAATCTTCCTTGCTATAGCAACGGTAACGTTCTTTATTAGTTTATGGTTGATGCTTTCTGCAAGAACTGAAAAGGGCGTAAAGAAAGTCGTTTTCATTGCAAAAGACACCAAGAAGAATAAGTTTGTATACTTAGCGTTAGTTCCTTTCGTAGTAATGCTTTTAATGTTCTGTTACTATGAGGCAATCGGTGCAATTGCAATGTCTTTCTTTGATTATACTGAAAAGAAACCTGCATGGATTTGGAATAACTTTGCAAACTATATAAAGATATTTAACAACAAAATGTTCCTTCCTTCAGCGTTGAACATGTTGTTCTTCCTTGCGGCAGACTTAATTCTTTCAATTATTCCACCTATTATTTTCGCAATATTGCTTATACTCATTAGAAATCAAGTTACTTCTAGTTGGATAAGATCTCTTATGTTTATACCTGGCATTATACCAAGTATTGCCGGCATGCTTATTTGGAGAGTTGGTATTTACGGTGACGAAGGTCTTTTAAACCAAATGGTAATGGCGTGTGGTGGTCAGCCAGTAAACTGGCTTTTAAATAAAGACTACGCAAGATGGTCGCTTATATTTATGGGATTCCCATTTGTAGGTGGATATCTTATATTCTACGGTGGTATGATGAACATTCCAACCGAGTATCACGAGGCAGGAAAATTAGAGGGTCTTGGTACTATAAAGAGATTCTTAAAGATTGATATTCCACTTATAATGCCTCAAATTAAGTATATATTCATTACTACTTTCATAGGTTCAGTTCAAAACTTTGAAAGAACACACATTTTAAATTCGACTGTTGTAACAACGCCTGTACAGACAATGTACACTATGATGACGTTTGAAAAGGATTACGGTATGTCTAGTGCGTATGCAACGCTTATATTCATATTCTTATTTGCAGCAGTTGCAACCAACTTTAAAATGCAAAAACAAGATGCGATGGGGGCTGATTTATAATGGAAAATAATAGTTTAAAAATCAATACTCCAACTGTAAAACCTAAGAAAAGTACGCTTATAATGCCACACGAAAGAACTGGAGTACAAATTACGATAATTGCCGTTATCGTCGTGTGTTTAGCGTTCTCTTTCTTACCTCTTTTCTTAACGGTTATCAACTCTTTAAAGACGGATATTCAAGTTCAAACCAATGCGTTTGCTTTTCCTAAATTAGAACTTATAGGAGAGGCAGTAAGAAGCAACTTTACAAACGCTTGGAATGCAATAGGTAAATATTATTTTAAAACGATAATAGTTGCCTTGGTTGGTGCAGTGTGTGAAACTATCGTTGGTGCTGCACTTGCGTATATCCTTTCGTTTAAAGATTTCTACTTTAAAGACTTTGTCTTTATGTTCTACATATCTATATTGCTCGTTCCTTCAATTATCGGTTATCCAATCTTAGTTCCATTGGTTAGAGAAGTGCTTGGTCTTAACGATAGTTACTTAGGTTACCTCATTGCAATGATAGGTGGTTCGCAGGTTATGGGTATGTTCTTGTTTAAGACTTTCTTTAGCCAACAGCCAAAATCTCTTTACGAAAGTGCTGCACTTGACGGTGCTAACGACTTCGTAGTTTTAACAAAAATTACAATTCCTCTTGCTTTCCCTATAATGTTATATTATTTTGTAGGATGTTTCTCTAGTATTTATAACAACTACCTCTGGGCAAGCTTGATTCTTAACGAAAATCAAACGTTAACAAACATAATGTATTCCGTTGTTGATAGTGGGTCTATCAAATACGGCTCAATGTACGCAATGTACATAATCGCATCCGTACCACTTATTATAACGGTTGCAATCTCAATGAAATACTTTAAGAGCGGTGAATTTGCCGCAGGCTTAAAATTATAAGGAGGAAAAGCTAACATGAAACTTAAAAGACTGTTAACAATTCTTTTTGCCATTTTTGCAATATCGTTAACGTCAGTTTTTGCAATTTCGTGTGTTGCAACGGGCGAAACTTCAAGTTCAGAAAAAGAATCAATCGAAGAACCTGCAGTTGACAACGAGGCAGACGTTATATTTGACGTAAACACTGATTTAGAAACTAACGTTATTAGACCAAGGTCTATTGTAATTGGCAGAAGAGTATCCGAGCCTAAAGCGTTTATTACGGGTGATAACCCAACAAACTTAAACGTATACGGTTGGTATACTTCTAAAGAATGTACCGAAGACACCAGATGGGACTTCAAAACTGGCAGAGTTGCCGGCGATATGACCTTATACGCTAAGTGGGTTGAACTCTACGACGTAAACTACGTAATAAACGGTGAGTTGGATTCTACTATTAACGTATTTAACGGTGATTTCGTTGAAGAAACAGCCGACATTGTTATGGGTTATAAATATCTTGGATCTTTTGCTGATGCAGATCATCAAATTCCTTTCGATTTTAGTACTCCAATTACTGGTGAAACTAATATCTATATTGGTCGTTCAGAGGGTTTATATCTTAGTGACTACGAAGAAGAAGGATTGCTTTCTGCAGGTAACCTTACCGATTACCTTACCGCAGCATGTGGTTCTTATTCACCAGAGAACGGTGATGAAGAAGGTTGGGTAGAGCCTTACGTTATCGAATCAACTGGCGAAAAGTGTACTTACGTAAACTTTGGTATAAACACACTTTACGGCGATGGATACGTTGAACTTAGTTTAATGCTTGATATTACTCAATCTCAAACTATTCGTATAACTTATAAGAACATTGGTAAAGGTACCAAAATTAGCTGTTACTTTACTGCAATGCTTGACAAATCAACCTATTCAGAAACGGGTATGAATTATAATTCAAACTTCAACTATCCAGGTAGCGTTACTGGTGGTCAAATTGAAATTCCTACCCAAATGAGCGAAGATGACGAATGGCAAGTTGTAGACCTTGACTTATATAAAGTTATGAAAAACGGTTATTCTATTTGGGGAACTTCAACTTTCCTTGGTGCAATTAGAATAGAAGTAAACTACAAAGGCCAACCAGGCGACTGGAGCAACGAAATGCTTATCAAGTCTATCGAGGGTATTCCACAAGAGATTATTGTTGAAGATAGCGAAGAAGCTCAAGAGATTTTAGACGCAGCAATGACTACGACAGAGGAAGAAATTATCCAAGCTGGTGCTTCTCTTGCTGAAAAAGACAACGGAATCGACTTTGTAAAAGATTACAAATCTCTTGGTGCAATAAAGGGCAATGCAGAAGTTTACCCAACAACTGAAGGTATGCTTATGTATGCTGAAAACGAGGTTTTGGCTCGTGAAAACGGAAATACTACAAAAGGCTTTGTAATGAATCTTCCAGAGGGAAGAGAAATTAGTTTCGAAACTCTCACTACCTTAAACATTACTCTTAAAAACTATGGATATCAAAAGACACTTAACGTTTACGTGTATAACGACGAAGGCACTCCTATAAGAACTACTATGGATATAGGAAGTCAAATGCCTGATTTCAATACCTATTCTCTTAACTTATATGGTTTATTCGGTGTAGAAGAAGAACGTTCGTTTACAAAGATTGAGTTCGTTTACACTTCTTTAGGTGTAGATAATATTATTGTATTTAAAGACGTAACCTTTACCGATTTTAAGCCTTTTGATACCGTTGGTATTAACTTCAACGATAAGTTCTGTTATGGAATTGAATCTACCGAAGGTGTAGACGTAGAATATAACAGCAAAGATAAGGGCGTTGATTTCGACGTAAAGACTAGTGGTGCAGTAGTTTCATCTAGCGAAAAGTCTTACTATGCAACTAACGAAGGTTACGAATTTATTACGTTAAAAGGTAAACTTCCAACTGATTCAAATATTACTTCTGTTACTGCTCAACTTTTAATTTGTAAAGAAAAGAACCTTGAAAGCCCAGAAAGCGAAGTGAAAGAATATGGTTCACCATACGTTTTCGCTATAGAAAAAGCAGGTACGATAGAAGTAACACTTCCTTTAGTTATAGAAGAAGCAGGCTTTGTAAAGGGTATTAAACTTTC
Organism: Clostridia bacterium; assembly: GCA_017503885.1. Lineage (GTDB taxonomy): Bacteria > Bacillota > Clostridia > Christensenellales > Borkfalkiaceae > UBA10281. The sequence goes on along the minus strand of JAFVSF010000211.1, from coordinate 1,276 downwards.
GTTTGAGGGTACTGGTCTTATTACTATTAAAGAGTTTGCTTATAGTGTAAATGAAACGAGTTTGCCATTCTACAAATCTTATAATACTACTTATAACAGTATTCAACCAGACTGGAAGGCAGAGGGCAATTTCTATGAGTATAATTCTAATAATCATACGTCAATCTTCACTAGGGGACATGTTAGAGATTATATAGGTGGATCAATTTATATTGGTTTCTCTGCAAATAATAAACTATTTGGAGTTCCACACACAACTAAGAACGTTTATGTTCCTAAAAATGCAAAAAGAGTTGTTGTGACTTTAGTATATCAAAATAGAACGTCTGTAGATGATATGGGTCTTAACATTTGGTTTGATGCTACGGAAGTCGCACCTGGTGACGGTGGTATATATCATGACTATCCTTGGACAAATCCAAGCACTCCAATCGATTGTGAAATGGGCGAATACGAGTGGTCTGCAGTGTCAGTTGTTCTTGAGGGTGATAAACTTGAACAATATTTAGGTTCTTACCTTGCTAAAGTTAACTTTACTTTCCATGGCGATCAACTTAGTATAAGAGCAATTACTATCAATGTAGAAGTTTGATAAGGAGAAAAATAGATGAACAATATTTTTAAGAAAGTATCTTGTTTAATTCTCGCTGGCATGTTGACAACGGCTTGTGCCTGTGTAAGCACTGGTTCTTCGGAGAGCGAAAAGTCTTCTGAAATTACAAGCGAGCCAATTATAAATGAACAAGAAAACCCTAACTATACTCTAGATGAGTATAAATTTGCTACCGTTTTCATTGATGGTCAAGAGAAAGTTTTAGAACAATACGCTGAGACGACTGCTCACGAAGACGGATGTGTTGTTTACGATATTAACAGTAATATCGGCGACAAAAACTACCTTAAATTTAATATTGAAACAGACGTTGACCTCGTTGGGTTTATCAACTACTATAACGTTGAAAACCCATCTGAGGCAAACTCAGAAAAGTTCTTTATTAAGGCTAACAGTACGGAGTTTACTACCTTCCTTGATGCATTCAGAGATGGTGCTCAAGGTGCGTACAGAAAAGTTATAACAACTGTTTCTTTCCAAGGTGTTGACGAAACTAAAGAAGGACATTTTACCTTTAAGTCTTTAGGCGTTTCTGATAGAGCTATCAAAACAAGAGAAGAATGGCGTATTACCAACGGAGATATGGTTTTAGGAACTTCTCCTTTCTATGGTGGATGTATTACTTACCTTGAAAAGCTTGAACAAGACGTTTACGAATATATG
>JAFVSF010000210.1 GCA_017503885.1 Clostridia bacterium | reverse complement strand
TCACGGTAACGGACTTAGAAGTATTTACAACTCACTCGAAGCCGTTGAAACTTTAGCAGAAGGTCAATCGGTTTCAAAAGGCGACCTTATCGGCTACGTATCAGATAACAATAGGCAAGAATACAAAGACGGCCCACACCTACACTTTGAAGTGACGTTAGATGAAGAGTGGGTAGACCCAAATGATTATTTACTGCTTGCCGAAAAGTAATTTTCATTACAAAAATATCATTGGAATAAGCGTAACCTTCCTCTCGTATTATAATACGGGAGGATTTTTATGCAACAAACTTTCAAAGCTATTATTTTATTCGTTTTTATTTGTGTGACGGTATTCGTTTTCCCGTCTTGCAAAAAGGAGCAAAAACGCTCGCTATACGACCTTTCCGTTAGGTATGAAGATGGTAAAATTGACGGAAAACTAGCCTATAAGTTTGTTAACACCTATAATGCCACTTTTAATCACGTCGTTTTTAATCTGCATGCCAACGCATATAAAGAAGGTGCAAAATATCGCCCTGTCTTCAAAAATAACGAAGAAAAAGCATATCCTAGCGGCGTAAATTACGGAGAGATTTCGGTAAGCAAAGTTAGCATTGATTCCTCTCCTGCAAAATACGAGATATACGGAGATGACTGCCAATTTTTAAAAGTCTTTTTTGACGAACTGAAAAAAGGCGAAGAAATAATTATCCATATTGATTTTATAACGAAAATTCCAAATAGTACACTGCGTCTTGGCGAAAATGAAAAAGGCATAAATTTGGCAGACTTTTTCCCCGTTGTGTCAAAAATTCAAGACGGTAAATTTTTAGAAATAAATTATTCTCCCGTTGGCGATCCGTTTTTTGCCGACCTGCACGATTATAAAGTAGCCGTTACCGTACCGTCGCAATATACTGTTGCATCTTCCGGTTTTCCTACGCTAACTACTGTTGACGGCATAACGACTACTTATTCTTACGAACTGTCGATGGGTAGAGATTTTGCATTTTTGCTGTCTAAAGACTATAACGTCTCTTCAAAAACGGTGGACGGAATTCTCTTTACATACTACGGTTTTTCTGGCGAGGAAGAAAAACTACTCGACCTTGCAATCGATTGCGTAAAATATTTTTCTACAACTTTTGGCGACTTCCCTTACAAGAGCCTTTCCATTGCAGAAAGTAAATTCATACTAGGTGGTATGGAATACTCTGGGCTTTGCTTTATCAACTGCGACACGCCAACTGATGACAAAAAGCAAATTATCGTGCATGAAATAGCCCATCAATGGTGGCATTCGGCAGTAGGCAACAACCAGTATGCAAATGGCTATTTAGACGAGGGGCTTTGTGAATACTCAACCTATCTATACTTTAAAAATAACAATGCTAAAACGAAGGCAAACGATATGGTAAAATCTGCAAAGAGTGGCTATAAGTCGTTTTTTAGCATAGAAGAGACTTTATCTGGCAACGTAAACACAGTTATGGAGAGAGAACTTTGCACCTTTAAAAACGAGTTTGAATATACGCACATAGCATATAATAAATCACTTTTAGCTTTTGTTGAATATGAGAATTTAGTTGGAGAAAAAAAGGCGATTGAAAATCTTGCAAAACTATATAAAAATAATCTCTATGGAGAGATTACGCTAGAAAAACTAATCAAGTCACTTGGATACGGCGAACATTTCAACGCTTTTGCGTATGGAAAAGTATTGATATAATATATCAAGCGTTTTTTCGTTTTTACGTTAAAACGCTTTTTTTTAACGAAAATTTATGATAAAATGTTATTAACTAACAAAGGAGCAAAAAAAAATGCCTATCTTAGATTACAAATGCCCTAAATGTGGTAAAATATTTGATGAACTTGTAAAAAAATATGACGACGAGGTTTTTTGTCCCGACTGTCAAACCAAAGCAGATAGAAATTATAGTGGGCAGATGTATACGCAAACGGGAAAAACTACTAAAAAATGCAGTGGAGATTGCAAAAACTGTAGTGGATGTGGCTAAAAACGTAATTTTAACATAAATTTAATTAAATTTAATTAATTAACTAATTGTATTCCATTGACAAAAAAAATAATAAATGTTAAAATCTTTAAGTGTACAACTACGCGTGCGTAATATACGTGTGCGTAAACTACTTTGCTAAGGAGCAACGAAATGAAAAAATTATTAAGCGTATTATTCTCAATTTTACTCGTTTCGACCCTCGTTTTTAGCGTTACGTCTTGTAAAAAAGGCGAAGAAGGCGAGGTTCTTGACGAAAACGTAACACCAGTTACTATTACAATAGAAAAAGAAACTGACGAAGATGACAATCCTATCAGCGTTCTTACTGAAATTTCTTTATCTGCATCTGCAAAGTCTTATATCGACAACAACGACTTAGCAGGTCTTAAAGCACTTTTCGAAGACGAAAAACACGCAACTTCTGATGCTAAACACTTTGCAATAGAGGGCGAAGAAGTTACTTTCACTATTCCTGCTGAAGTAACGAACGTTGCATCAAACGCAGTTGCAAACCTTTCTTTTATTACTAACCTCGTTGTTGGCGATAACGTTAAGGAAATTGAAAAAGGTGCGTTCGTAGGTCTTTCTGGTCTTAAAACAATCACTCTTCCTTTCGTAGGTGGAAAAGTTGGTGCTGTTAACGAGGCAAAGCTCTTTGCTTACATTTTCGGCACTATCGGTACTGACGGTCTTACTGCAGTTACACAAAATTTCAACGAAGGAACTGAAAGCACTTCTTCTTTATACGTTCCAACGTCTTTAAAGAAAGTTGTTATTACAGGCGATGTTAAAGTTACTGAAAAGACAGTTAAATATTACGTAAACGACGATAACGAACACGTTGTATTAGGCGAAAACGAAGAAGCTCCAGAAGGCAAGACTGCTTTCGAAGTTACAACTAATAGTTACAGTGACAGTGCTGTTCAACCTTATGCTTTCTATGGTGTTACTACCATTGAAGAAGTTGTTTTTGATGGTGCAATCGACCATATTCCAGATTATACTTTCTACGGATGTTCTGCAATTAAGGCACTCAGTTTTAAAGATACTATAACCTCTATTGGTAAATACGCATACGCTAGTTGTGTTTCTTTAAGAACATTAACTCTTGGTGCTGTTACGATTTGCGAAGGTGCATTTAGTGGATGTACTTCTCTTGGTCAGTCTACTGAAACAGAAGTGGGTTCATTAGACCTCAGTGCTGTTGTAAGCATTGCAAAGGACGCATTTAAGGGCTGTGCTTCTCTTAACAAAGAAAAACTCGTTCTTGGTGCTCACACTGAAGAAAGTTTAGAAGACGCTTTTGACAAAGACTTTTTTGAAGAAGAAGATGCTTAATTAAAAATAAAATTGAGACTATAAACGGCGATACAAAACCAAATCCCTTGTAGGGACTCGGCTTTGCATCGCCGTTTGTGTTTTCTTTACTATTATATATAAAGGTTATATAATGTTGAATTTAAAGGATTAAATGCGAGCTAGCCAAGGCTCGTAAAAAAAGGCGGACACATTAGACCTCTTTGGTCATTGTGCTCGCCTTTTTGAAACAGTAAACGTAGGCTAGCGAAGTAGATAAGCCTTTAAAAAGTTTAAAGGAGAAGAAACAAGGTAGGCAAGGCTCACAAATTGATATTGGATGGGATAGACCTTTGGGGTCATCCCAGTCAAGAGCAATTTGTAGAAACACAGCATACCGCCGTTTATTCGCCTTTAAACGTTGAATTTAAAACAATCGGTTACGTCCTCTCCCCTTTCCTTTGCCGAAAAGAAGATTTTTTTAGCAGTTTTATAAACGTTATACAAAAAAGCCCTTTGCTCCTTCAAATCCTCACGTTCATTAAGGCTAGATGCGTAACCTATAATTCCACAGTCAGTAACGTTAAACTTGTCGTAAACCTCTTTTACGAGGTCTTGCTCTTGAGTGTTTAAGGTAAAACTGTCTAACATACACTTAAACGAAAAAGCAGTTTGAAAAACGACCTCTGCATATTTTTTTAAAAGTGATTTGTCTTCATTTTTAAAACTTACTTGACTAACCTCGCCCGAATACTCTTCTTTTACGTTTGCATCGGGATTTTTAGGCAAAGGTTTTACAAGCCAGTTGCAATAATCGTACAAATTATCATTTATTGAATTGATAGCACTCGCCTTGCTCTTTCCCCAACCGACTACGCCTACAGGAAAAAGGCTAAACGCTACGAATTCCTCTTGGTTTTTTATAATTGCCACATCCATATTAAAGTGCCTTTATTTTTTGATAAAGTTCTTCGGCTGTTTCCACGAAAACTGTTGCTCCTACGGAAACCAATCTCTCTTTAGGTCTATAGCCCCAAAGAACGCAAATACCGTCAACACCTGCGTTTATAGCCGTCATAGCATCTACGTCGCTATCGCCAATAAAAACAGCGTCTCTTGCCTCAATTCCAAGCGAATTTAAGGTAAAGTCCACACAACCTCTGTCTGGCTTTACTTTAATGCCCTCTCTTTGTCCAAAAACGAAATCAAACTCTATTTCAGAGAAAAACGTCTTGCAAACTTCGGTAGTTCCGTCTTGTGGCTTATTGGAAATTATGGCAAGTTTATAACCCTCGCCCTTTAACCTTTTAAGAAGGTCTATCATACCGTCGTAAACGTAAGTTTTAGGGCTTCCACAAAAATTATAAGCATTGTTATAAAAGGCAACTACTTCGTCAATATTGTCGCACTTTTGTCCCTTTAACGAATTTTCAATGAGCCTTTTTGCCCCGTGACCAACGAAGAGTTTAGCCTCTTCAACGGTAATTTGTGGATAACCGAATTTACGCATTGTGAGATTTACGTTATCGCAAATATCAAGCGAAGTATTTGTAAGAGTACCGTCTAAATCAAACAAAATCGCCTTTTTCATTACATTCTCTCCGGTACTTTAATGCCCAAAAGACCGAGTGCATTAGTAATAACTGTCAAAGTAGCCTTGCAAATATCAAGACGGAAACTTTCAGTATTTTGTTCTTCACCGATAATTTTACAGTTAAAATAGAATTTGTTGAAAAGTGATGCAACCTCGATTGCATATCTCGTAACGAAGAAAGGCTCTAACTTTTCGGCAGATGCTTTTACAACGTCTGGGAAGTTAGAAAGTGCCGATATAAGTTGATATTCGTCCTCGTTAATGTTTGGCATCGTATAAGAAGATGGCTCGCCACCCTTTCTTAAAACGCTCTTAATTCTTGCGGCAGTGTACTGAACGTAAGGTCCTGTTTCGCCATCGAAATTGAGAATTTTATCATAAGAAAAGGCAATGTCTTTAATTTTACTGTTAGAAAGTGCTGCAAAAATAACTGCACCCGTACCAACTTGCTTTGCGATAATTTCTTTGTCCTCTAAATCTGGGTTTTTAGCCTCGATAACGGCAAGGCACTTTTCGTGACACTTTTTCAAAACGTCTTCAAGTAAAATTACCGTTCCGTGACGGGTACTCATTGCAACTTGATTTCCGTTTTCATCTAAAAGAGAAACCATACCGTATGCAACGTGCACCATATCTTTTGCCCAATCTTTACCCATAAGTTCAAGCACTTTAAAAATTTGCTTAAAGTGGAGATTTTGTTGATATGCAACTACGTATAAGCACTTGTCAAAATTATAGGTATTCTTTCTATAGAAAGCCGCCGCCAAATCTCTAGTTGCGTATATAGACGCACCGTCTGAACGAAGAATAAGGCAAGGTGGCATATTATATTCTTCTAAATCTACGATTTTTGCCCCCTCGCTCTCAACTAAAAGTTCTTTTTCCGTGAGTTCATCAATTACAGGTTGCATCTTGTCAATGTAAAAACTTTCGCCTGCGTAAGAATCAAAAGAAACGTCAAGTTCCTTGTAGATTTTATCAATGTCTTTTAAAGTGAGTTCTTTAAACCAGTTGAAAAGTTTATTGCACTCTTCGTCGCCCTGCTCGATAAGTTTAAAGTAACGTCTTGCCTCGTCGTCCATAGTAGGGTTATTTTCACTTTCTTCGTGATAACGAACGTATAGACGGGTTAATTCTTTAATTCCACCCTCTTCTACGTCCTTTTGGTTGCCCCAATGCTTGTAAGCATAGATAAGTTTACCAAATTGAGTACCATAGTCGCCAAGGTGGTTAATACCTACGGTATTATAACCTAAAAACTTAAAGATACGATAAAGTGCTCCACCAATTACAGTAGTAGAAAGGTGACCTATATGGAAAGGCTTTGCAACGTTGATAGAAGAATAGTCAATACAAACGGTTTTATCATTACCTATTTTTGACTTTCCGTAATTTTCGCCCTCGCCTAATATTCTAGTTAAACTCTCTTTAACTAAACCCTCTCTATTGATTTTAAAGTTAAGGTAGCCGTTTACTGCCTCTACGCTACTTATAACGTCGTCACAAACGAATTTTTCACAAAGGTCGTTTGCAATCATAACAGGGGCTTTTCTAAGAGCCTTTGCAAACTTAAAGCAAGGAAGAGCGTAGTCGCCCATATTTTTATCTGGAGGAACTGCTATTGCTCCCTCGATTTCTTCGGTTTCTACACCAAGACCACTTAATTTTTCTGCAATGTACTTTTTGTAATCCATATCTCGCCTTTTAAACAATGTTATTTTAGTTAATTTTATCATAAAATCAAAAATACCGCAACAAAAGTATTGTACAATTTGGTAAATTTGTGATAGAATAGTTATATAATAACTATTTTTGGAGTGTTAAAAATGAAATTAGGCGTAGTAGGGCTTCCTAACGTAGGCAAATCAACTTTATTTAACGCAATCACTCACGCTGGTGCACAAGCAGCAAACTTCCCATTTTGTACTATCGAGCCAAACGTAGGCGTTGTTGCCGTGCCAGATGAAAGACTTGAAAAATTGGCTGGGCTTTATAACTGTAAAAAAATTACTCCTGCAACTATTGAATTCGTTGACATTGCAGGTCTTGTAAAGGGTGCGTCTCGTGGCGAAGGCTTGGGCAATAAATTCCTCGCTCACATTAGAGAGGTTGACGCTATCGTCCACGTTGTAAGATGTTTTGAAGATGAGAACGTTACCCACGTCGAAGACTCGGTTGATCCAATTAGAGATATCAACATTATAAATTTAGAACTTATTTTAGCCGATATGGAAAGCGTGCAAAAGCGTTATGACAAGGCTTTTGGCATGATTAAGTCTGGCGACAAGAAATACAAGATAGAAAGTGATCTTTTAAGACGTATTTTAGATAGACTTGAGCAAGAAAAACCAGTTAGAGGCATTGAACTTACTGAAGATGAGCAAAAATATGTTGACGGCTTATTCCTTTTAACTTCTAAACCTGTTATTTACGCTGCAAATATCGCTGAAGACGATATGGCAAAAGCAGAAGAGGAACTCCCACTCGTTCAAAAAGTTAAAGAGTTTGCTAAAACTGAAAATAGCGAAACTTTAACTATTTGTGCTAGAACGGAAGAACAACTTTCTGAACTCCCACCAGAAGAAGTAGAATTCTTCTTGGAAGAATTGGGCGTTACCGAAAGTGGTCTTAACAGATTAGTTAAAGCGTCTTATAAACTTTTAGGTCTTATAAGTTTCTTAACTGCCGGCGAACCAGAAACTAGGGCTTGGACTATTAAAGAAGGAACTAAAGCACCACAAGCAGCAGGCAAAATTCACACCGACTTTGAAAAGGGCTTTATTAGAGCCGAGTGTATCGACTGGAAAC
>JAFVSF010000209.1 GCA_017503885.1 Clostridia bacterium | reverse complement strand
TAATGTCCTCCGTTTAATTTAATTTTGCAACTGGCAGGTCGCAAAATTATTATAAATTAAACGGAGTTTTTTTACAAGTTGGATCGGCAAAAGCCTTTTTTGAACCCCCAGACTATCTGGGGGTTTTCTTTATACAAAAAACGGCTTACAAATTGTAAGCCGTTTTTTTATGCGTTTTGTTCTTTATAATTTTTAATTTCTTCTTTTAAATGCTCTATTTCATACGCATCCATAAATAAATATTCGTTATATTCATCAAATTGATAGTCAAATGAAATTTCGCCTTCAGCAGTTATTGTAAGCGTTATCGTGCCTTGTAGGTCTGTACGATATATTGAAGAGCCAACGGCGATTAAATTATTTAATGCAGTTGCTCTTGGGTGCATATACGTGCCGTGACATACACCCGTTGAAATTACCGAATGTTCTGGTTTTATCAAATCCAAAAAACCCATTGTTGAAGACGTTGCACTACCGTGATGAGCAACCTTTAAAACGTCGCAATCTATAGAGCTTTTTTCACTAGGATTTTGAGTATAATATTCAACGAATTTTGCTTCGGCTTCTGCCTCCATATCTCCAGTTAAAATTACTTTTTTACCAGCAAATTTAATAATTATTACAGCAGAAAAGTCGTTGGAGTCAGTAAAATCTTTAAAGCCTTCAGTTGTTTTTGCATAAGGCATAACAAAATCAATCGTATAGTCAGATTTAAACTCTCCTGCATTAACAGAAACAGTAAAATCACTAGCATCAGTGAAATAACTATGAGGAGTACCCTCGCTTGCTATAGCAGACAAATATTCTCCATAAGTGCTTGTTGCTTTTTCCTCATAGCCCTCGTTTATAAAGCCATCTGGCAAACCAATAGTTCCACTATACTCTACGTATGGTCTATACGAACAGCCTACTTCATAATTATCATAAACGTAACTCATAGCACCTATATGATCGCTATCGGTATGAGTTGCAACTACGTAATCTAATTTTAATTTCTCGCCATTTACCGTCAAATGCTCATCTAATTCATCTTTTGCACTGCTTTCACCAGCATCAATTAACATATTTCTTCCATCTGGAAGATTAACTAGTATTGCGTCGCCTTGTCCTACGTCTATAAAAGTGATTTTTAAATTACCAATTTCGTCAACGTTTACTTCAATATTTGATTGGCTTCCTTCTTCACTTGTACTACTTTCATGCAATATTTCGCCCCAATTTACTATGCCAAATCTAAATTTATAGTCTAAAAGCGTAACGGCTATAACTATTATAAGCACCACTGCAACAAAGGCGTAATAATATTTTTTGCTACTCTTTTTCTTCTTTTTTGCCATATTTTCCTCAATCAATTCTTAAAATTGCAACTTTTAAATATAAACACTCGTCGTAACTTATAGAGTTTGCGTGGTCTTTGGCTTGAATTCTAAGTTCTACTAGCCTTGCGTTTATTCCACATTCTTTAGTTGCCTCACGTAGCATTTGAGTAAACAAATTTATCGTCATATGTTGCGAGCAACTACAAGTAACTAAAAAGCCACCTTTTTTAACAAGTTTTAAGGCTTTTTTATTTACATCCTTATAACCCCTATAACCTTCTTTTACTGTATCAACAGTTTTTGTAAATGCAGGAGGATCTAAAACTATAACGTCATAAGTATCTCCGTTTTCTCTTTTTTCACTCAAATCCCTTTGGGCCTGCTCAAACTTCTGTTCAAGAAGTTTCACATTCGCGTTCCATCGATTACACTCGTCTCCAATTTTCTGAATGTTTTCCTCACTTTTTCTCTTTTGATTTTCCAAACATATTCTTCCATTTCTCCATTTCATATATTAAATTGTAACTATTCAGAACACCATTCGCAAAACCGCCTTTTAAGGCTTCTGTTTTGCTCAAGTTATTTAGGATATTCTCATACCCACAGACACAATCAGTAAATTCTCTCCCTACCAGGCCATGTCTCTATGTATGAGTATCGTAGCGAAATATATAGGGCACCGGAACTCCGGTGCCCCTAATATTACTACATTACTATGTAATTGTCACTACATTTTGCTAAATCTTAGTTACCAGACATAGCTTTTGCTTTGATAGAAGCGATTTCGTCCTGAATTTCTTCCATCTTTTCTTTTGTAAGTGGATAGAATTTCAATGCAACTACGTTACATACTAAACCAAGGATAACGATACCATATGCTAAGAATAATGTTACATAGAATAACTGATCAGAGTATGCAACACCAACGTCTGGCAATGCTTCTGTAAATCCAATTGCTGCGTAGCACATAGAAAGAATCATTGGAGCAAATGAAGATACTAATTTATCTACGAATGAGAATAATGTACCCATTAAACCTGGAACGTATTTACCTGAACGATATACTTCGTAGTCAGCACAGTCAGCAGTCATTGGGATAACGATGTTACCTGAAATACCACTGAAACCACCAAGCACGATGTTAAGTACTAAGTATGCAATTGTGAAGAAGCTCCATGCAAGAGTACCTTCAGCGCTTACCATTGTTGTAGCATCGCCGAATAACCAAAGAGCGATTAATAATACAAGTGTAACGATACCGCCCCAAGAACCGATAAGCATAGCTTTTCTCTGTCCAAGACGAGTAGCAAGACCACCGATACCAAGCATCATAAGAAGCAT
>JAFVSF010000208.1 GCA_017503885.1 Clostridia bacterium | reverse complement strand
TCGTGTGACGTTGTGGTAAAACCAGCAAGAAGAAAGAAAAAGAAAGACGTTAAAGAAGAGGTTATAACTAAAGTAAACGAAAGGGATTATGCAAGCGACGTTGTAAACGAGCCTAATAATTTAGAGGACTTTGAAGACGTTACCCCAAGCGTGCAACAAGTTAGAAAAAAACGTGGTTTCGACCTTGTAAAAATGCAAGGAATTGCTATCTTTGCTTTAATCGTAACTATTTTACTGACAAATATTTTTTGGGAAAATAGTGGTATTAATACGCTTATGCGAAGGGTTTTTAAGACTGATGCAGAGGCAGTTGATGCAAGAACGTATTTAAGTTTTAGTGCAAAAAGCCCTTCTAACGATTTATCTGTAGAAGTTGAAAATGGAGTTATGACTTTTTCTGGTAAAGGTGCTTTGTATCCAGTTTGCGACGGCACAGTTTCTTCCATCGTAGAAGAAGATGGAAAATATACCATTACTATAAATCATAGCGACAGTTTTAAAACGGTAATTTCAGACGTAGACTTCGTATATACTAGTAATGGAGAACAGGTTTTTGCTTATATCCCTGTTTGCTACGTTGCAGGCGACAGTGCAAAAGTGTATATGTATGATGGAGAAAACCTGCTTACTAATTATATCGTTGAAGACGGCGTTATTATATGGGAAAGTTAAAGTTTAAAATTCATCCACTTTTTTATATCGTAGGAATATACTTTGTCGCCTTTGGCAAAGTATATTCCTTTTTAGTATATACGTTTTGTGCATTAATTCACGAATTAGGTCATTCGATTGAGGCACAAAAGTGTGGCTATAAGCTCGTAAACGTCATTTTAATGCCTTTTGGGGCAATAGTTACGGGTGAGGTTTCAAATATGAGTTATATAGATGAGATAAAAGTTAGCCTAGCAGGGCCGTTGGTAAATTTAACGTTAAGCGTTGTGATGGTTGCTGTTTGGTGGATTTTTCCTGAGGTATATCCTTATACGGAATTAGCAGTAACGGCAAATTTAGCACTTTGTATAATCAATCTTTTGCCGGCATTTCCATTAGATGGAGGAAGGATCTTACTTTGCACTTTATCTACTTTTCTTTCTAGAAAAACAGCAGTTTTAATTTGTAAAACTATAGGAACGCTATTGTTTTTTGTTTTTTTAACGCTATACGTATTTTCAATTTTCATAGATAGAAATCCGTCGCTTTTGCTTTTTTCTATATTTATGCTTTTAGGGGTGTTTGATAAGGGAAAGGAGAATAGATTTATTCGCCTTTATCAAAGTATTTCCTACGGCAGTTTAAAAAATTGCAAAAAAATAAAGTCGCTTGCAGTTAGCGAGGACTTTACTTTAAAGAAACTTTATAAAAAGATTGACGGAGGCTATTTATATAGGATTTACGTGTATGATAGTAATGGAGCGTTGAAAAGAATTTTAGAACCGCACGACGTTGTAAACGTTTTGCAAAATAAAAATTTTAACGATAGGTTAATTTGAAAAAAAGCCGTTTGGTATTCCAAACGGCTTTTGCATTTTTATGTAGTGCTTTTGGAATTAATTAGTCATTAGTTCTATAAACTCGCCAACACAGTCTCTTGGTCACATATTCAAAAAATAAAATAATACTATATATGATAACCTAGATCTTCTAAAGCAAAAATCATGAAATATGAAATAGCTTCATCAAAAGAAACTTTTTCTATATCCATTACAAATCTAACAAGTAACTCTTTTTCTTCTGGAAAAGTAACTTTTAGAATAGGGCGTTTTAACAGTTCGAATTCTTGTTTTGCTTCACCGTGTCCCCACAAGTCAACTGCTATGCTAGCCCATTTAGTATCGCATATTCTTTTAAATCTTCCTTGTGTTATGGTGGACAATAAGGCTTGCGATGGTGAACAGTTTTTCTCTCTCATCAATGTTACTAGCATGTCTTGAACATGCTCATTCTTAGAAAAATCGATGGTAAAGGCTGTTCTACCAACAATATTATAAACATCTAAAAAATGTTTTATATCAATTGTAGGTTTGCTTTTAGGGATTTTTACCTTTTTGCTTTTTTTAACAGTTTCCTTTATTGACAAGAAAACGATTTTGAAAATTTCTAACTTTTCTTCATCATGTAAATTTGATAGGTTATTTTTTTTCTCATAAATATTCCAATCATCAAGAAGAAGATTTGGTGAGTTTGTGAACAAACCTATTTCCGATTCATAAAAATCACGATTCTCTAACACTAATCTTCCAAATGATTGCTTAGCTTCTGAAGAGTTCAATATGTCCTTCCAACTACTAAACCCTGCCATTTTAGAAATGACGTGTTGAGCATTCATTAAACTAAAAGAATCGCGCTCTTCTACTTTGTAAAAGTAAACAATCCTATCAATGTCATTAAAAAAACGAGGGTGATAATCATAAAAACCCTCATCTTCATTAAAAACGCGTGTGTCAAAATCTTTTAAAAGATTTTTCGCCTGTTGTCTAAAAAACTCTAAATTTGTCATAATATTCTCCTTATTAGTTCAAGCTTATTGCCTATAAAATGCGTTCGTAAACTTTGCGACAATAAACCCTAAGTAAGAATTATATTATCTAAAATGGGTGATTAAATCTTTGCACGAACGAGCAAGCGTCCCAAACACTCTATTAATATTATAACATCTAAAATAAATATTGTCAAGGAAAACACAAAAGCATCTACTAACTACGTAGATGCTTTTGCTAGTTATTTAATTCTTTCGCTTTTTATAAGTTTACCAAAATCTTTTCTGCGTAGGCTCACTCTCTTACCCTTTTTAGTTAAAACTATAAAAGCGATAACTAAAGCAAGTACGACTATGATAGATATAACGATTATAAGCATTGTTGAATATTTCATATAACCAACTTTAACCGAATCCCACATATTATTGAGTTTTTTAAGTTGTTCGGTTTCAATATGCTCCATAACAACGCATCTAGCCATAGTTTCTTCAGTAGGATACATAGCAACGAGTTGGCGATTTATAGAGTCTGTATAAATAATGCCGTCGCCTGCTATTTTTTCGCCGAAGAAATGTTTTACGCTATGTGCGTAAACGGGTACGTTTTCTTTGACAATATTTGCATCTTCATCTAAATAAGTTACGCTATAGTTCGATAAATTAGCATTAAAGTCGGGTGCGTTTGCTACGTAAACCTCTTCGTAATAATTGCCGTTTGCGTCTTGATAATCGGTTTCTTCATCACAAGGAATTAAAGTTGTCAAGCCGTAGTTGTTACAAACGTATTCAAACAGGTCTTCGCCAACCATAGGAGAGGAGTAACAAATGTAGTCGAGGTTTTCAATGGCGTTATCTTCACGATACATAAATTCAAGGAAACATTGTGCAAGTTCCTTGTTTGCACCTCTTGGCATTACCCAGCCGTCGAAAAAGATGTTGCTACCTTCGATAGGTACTACGTATTCAAGTAACGTTCCTTCCTCTTCGGCAATATCCATTGCATAAACAGCGTCGCCACTCCAAGCAAAGTTTATCCAAAGTTTGCCCGTTGCCATATCTTGTTTACCACTGTCAACTTCAAAGCCGTATAAGTTTTTTCTTACGTCAGTCAAAAATACTCTTGCTTTTTCAATCGTTTCATTAGAAAAATCGTTTAAAAGTTTAGCAACTTCTTCAGTATAGGTTGTAGAGTTTTTGTCAAGAAGTAAAAGTTCTTCACGGTTTATATAGCCAAGTGCTAAAACGTAACTGTCTCTCACGCTATCTTTTATGGTGATTTTGTTGTTGTATTTTGTGTTAGTTACAACAGACCAACTAGAAACGTCGGCTAGTTCAACGTATTCTGGGTTGTAGGTAAAGCCCATTGTTCCCCAGTTGTAGCAAGTTGCGTAATCATACCAACCGTTTGCTTTAAAGAGATTTTCTATATAAGGAGCAAGGTTGTTATTGTAGTTTACCATTTTAGAGTGGTCGAACTTTTCGCACATTCCTTCTAGTATCATTTTTTGAATCATGTATTCAGAAGGACAAACGAGGTCGTATGAATAATCTCCGTTTTTCTTTTGAGTGAGTTTTAACTCGTTGTACATATTCTCGTTAGTACCAAAAGTAGAGTAGTTTACAGTTACAGATTGTCCGTTATGAGTCGTTTTATACCACTTTTCAAACTCCGTAACCATATCGTAAACTTCTTCGTCGCATGCGATATAGTCTTCCCAGTTGTAGACGTTTAAAACTAACGCTTCTTTTTTTTTGCAAGAGGTAGTGGGGAGTATGCCTAAAAGTAAAATTCCACATAAAATAACTGAAAATAATTTTCTCATTACTTTTTACCTCCTGCTTTTGTATCTTTGGAGGCAAGTGCGTTTTTAACTATAAGCATAATTATAATAACTGCAAAAATTATCGTTGACAATGCTCTAAGGGCAGGCACGTCTGCACTTCTGCCACCTTTAGCGTAGGCGTCGAAAACGAAGGTCGAAATCGTGCTAAACGTAGTGGGTTTTGTAAACGTAGTTATTATATAATCGTCAAGCGAAAGTGTAACAGCGATTAAAAATCCTGAGAAAATACCGGGTAGCACTTGAGGAATAATAACCTTGAAAAGTGCTTGAGTTGGCGTTGCACCAAGGTCTAAAGCAGCTTCGTAAAGGTTTTTATCCATTTGCTTTAATTTTGGCGTTACGTTCAAAACGACAAATGGGAACGTGAGAATTACGTGACCTATGAGTAGCGAAACGTACGTTCTGCCAAAAGCAAACATCGTGCATACTAAAGCCGTCGAAATTGCAGTTACTATTTCAGCGTTGATAACGGGTATTTGCGTTACTGAATTTAATGCGTTTCTTACTCTTTTTTTGCTATAGAACATACCGATTGCACCGAGTGTGCCAAGTACGGTTGATATAATGCTAGCAACAAAAGCGAGTATTAACGTGTTTGCAACGGTTGTCATAAGTTCTTCGCTAGTAAAAAGTTGTTTGTAAAGTGCAAACGACCAGTCGGAAGTTCCTTGACCAATTATTTGAACGTTATTAAAACTGTACACTGCAAGCAAGAGAATTGGTGCGTATAAAAAGGCAATTAAAAGCCAAACGTACCCCTTTTGGATAAATTTCTTTACCATAAGCCACCTCCTCTTGCGTTAGAATCTTCTTCTGCAAATTTGCCAGTAATAAGCATTGTCGCAAATATAAAAACGAGAAGAATCATAGCAATGGCAGAGCCTGCATTCCAGTTGAACATAGTGCCAAATTGGTTTTCTATAAGTTTACCGATAATAGTTACGTTTCCGTTACCTAAAGTATCTGAAACAACGTAGCTAGTCATGGTAGGGAGCAAAATCATCGTTACGGCACTGACAATGCCCGGCATTGAAAGTGGAATTGTAACTTTGAAAAGCGTTTGAGCACTACTTGCTCCAAGGTCTGAAGACGCTTCAATAATATTCTTATCAAGTTTTTGGAGTATTGTATAGATAGGTAATATGGCAAAAGGAAGATAATCGTATACCATACCTATAAGCGTGTTGATAAAGCTCGTTTTGTTAGAGTTGAACATGCCTATTGTAAAAAGCAATTCTTTCATTGCGGCAGTTCTTAAAACGAAGTTAATCCACATAGGAAGAATAAATAAAAGGAGCATAACTCCGTTTTTATTCATATCCGTTCTAGCAAGGATATAAGCGGCAGGATATGCGATTAATAGACATATAGCCGTAGTAAGTATCGCAAGAGCCAAACTTATAAACATTGCAGTAAGGTTAGCGTTGCTAGTAAAAAAGTCGATAAAGTTAACTAGGCTAACCCTTCCCGTCGTGGGATCTGTAAAAGCGTAATAAATAATTAAAAGCAAGGGGAAAACCACAAAAAGTGCCATAAAAAGAGCGTACGGTATTCCGAGATGCTTTCTCGAAAATTTAAGTGCCGTCATTTTTGGTTTACCGCCTTTAATTTAAGTCTAATTTTGTCTTTAGGAATTTTAACAGAAACTCTATCGTTTTCATTCCATACGTATTCGGTATCAACAACGAAATCTTCTTCCTCGTCGTCAGTTCTAATAATTATTTGATAGTGGTCGCCCTTGTAAACGATAGAAATTATAGTACCACAAGCATCTCCATCTTCATCGTTATCGATAATTTCAATATCTTTAAGACCAACTTCAACTTTAACGTCAACGTCGGTAAGGTCTATGCTTTCGCCATTTTCTAAAATGAGGTAACCCTCTTCGTCAAGATGAGAGTGTTCGTAAAGTTGGGTAACGTCGCATTCAAACTCTCCGTCTGCAAAGCAAACGGTATTTCTTTTAGTGATATAGCCGTCGTAACGATTGCAGTCGAATTCTTTTGCCATTATGTGAATATCGTCTGGGCGAATATGAATAGAGCATCTTTCGCCTACCTTTCTTTCGATGGTATCTTGAATAACGACTTCGGTTTTTCCAACTTTAAAAGTCATTTCATAGTGAACGCCTTTAAAGATAGAAGAAATAATTACGCCGTCTACCATGCCTTTGCCTTCATCGGCTAAGAATACGTCTTCAGGTCTAACTACTACGTCAACTTTTTCATTTATTGGGAAGTCGTCTACGCAGTCGAAAACTTTATTTATAAATCTAACCTTTTTGCTACCTACCATCGTACCAGAGAAGATGTTGCTCTCGCCAATAAAGTCTGCCACGAAAGAGTTTTTAGGCTCGTTGTAAATGTCCTTTGGCGTGCCGATTTGTTGAATAGTACCATCAGACATAACTACGATTGTGTCGCTCATGGTAAGAGCCTCTTCTTGGTCGTGCGTTACGTAGATAAAGGTTATGCCAAGTTTTTGGTGCATATCTTTAAGTTCTAACTGCATGTCCTTTCTCATTTTTAAATCGAGAGCGCCGAGTGGCTCGTCTAAAAGGAGAATTTCAGGCTCGTTTACAATAGCTCTAGCTATTGCAATACGTTGTTGTTGACCACCAGAAAGGGTAGTTACGTCTCTTTTTTCAAACTCTTCAAGGTCTACGAGTTTTAAAACTCTAGAAACTTTAGCGTCGATAACCTCTTTAGAAAGTTTTTCAATTCTAACTCTTTCTTTACCTTTTTTGTCAACGTAAGTATTTCTAAATCTCTTTAATTTTAAACCGTATGCAATGTTGTCGTAAACGTTTAAATGAGGGAAAAGTGCATAGCGTTGAAAAACGGTATTAATTGGTCTTTCGTATGGTGGGACGTTAGTTATATCTTTACCGTTTAAAAGTATTTGTCCACTAGTTGGCATTTCAAAGCCTGCTATCATTCTAAGCGTCGTTGATTTTCCACAACCAGAAGGTCCTAAAAGCGTAACGAATTCGCCTTTTCTTATATATAAATCCATTTTTTCAACGGCAGTTTGTCCGTCGAATACTTTTTCCACACCTTTAAGTTCTATAATCTTCTCTTTATTTTCCATGTTTTATCTCCTATCGTTTAAAAGGTTGGGGGAGTGCTTACCCAAATAAATTTTGCAGGTCTGTCACCCGTGTTTTCCACGAAATGACTTTTGCTTGCTGTAAAGTAAAAGCTCTCGCCCTTTTGACATTTGTATTTTTTACTGCCTACGTGTACTATAACCGT
>JAFVSF010000207.1 GCA_017503885.1 Clostridia bacterium | reverse complement strand
TTTTGAATTTTGAATTTTGAAATTTGAATTCCCTGTTGTTATTCTGCAAAAGATTTGTTAAATTAGCACTTTGAAATAGAATATATAAATCAAAATACTATAATATAACTATGAGCCAGAGAGATGTAATTATTGCTTGCGATTTCAGTAGTGCCGAAGCTACACTCGCATTCCTCGACAAATTTACCGATTGCAAACCTTTCGTTAAGATTGGTATGGAACTCTATTATGCTGCGGGCCCCGCTATTGTTCGCGATATCAAGGCTCGTGGTCATAAAATTTTCCTTGACCTTAAACTTCACGATATTCCAAACACTGTAAAAAAATCAATGGCAGTACTTTCTCGCCTTGACGTTGATATGACTAACCTTCACGCAGGAGGAACAGTTCGTATGATGCAAGCCGCAATCGAAGGGCTCACTCGTGAAGACGGTTCTCGCCCTCTTTTAATTGCAGTAACTCAACTTACTTCAACTGATGAAGAGAGTATGAAAAAAGACCTTTTAATCGATAAGCCTATTGATGAGGTTGTTATGCACTATGCAGAAAACGCTAAAATTGCAGGGCTTGACGGCGTTGTTTGCTCTCCACTCGAGGCAGGTAAAGTTCACGGAAGATGTGGCGAAAAGTTTTTAACCGTAACTCCAGGTGTTAGATTTGCAGATGGCGAAATTGGCGACCAAAAGAGAGTTATGACCCCTGCCGAAGCAAAGAGAATTGGCTCTGATTATATCGTTGTAGGTCGTCCTATAACTGCAGCTGAAGATCCAGTTGCAGCGTATGAAAGATGTGTAGCCGAGTTCATCGGCTAAAAGGCTTATAAACGTCGCAATACTGTGTTTCTGCAAGATAATTTACGACTGGTATGACCACAAAGGTCTATCCCATCCGTAAATTCCTTGCGAGCCTAGTCTTGCTCGTTTCTAAACCTTTTTTAAAGGTTTCTATTAAGTTGTTAAAACAAATTAGGAGTATAAAAATGGAAAGTTATAAGAGAGAGTTTATACAATTTTTACAAAATGCAGGCGTATTAAAGTTTGGTGATTTCACTGCAAAAAGTGGAAGAAAAATCCCTTACTTTATCAATGCTGGCGAAATTAAAACAGGCGAAAACATTGCTAAACTCGGCGAGTTTTACGCAAAGAGTTATTTAGATAAAATGGGCGACAAGAAAACCGTTTTATACGGACCTGCTTATAAGGGTATTTCTATCGCTGTTTCTGCATCCATTGCACTTTCAAAAAATGGTCTTAACGTGCCTTTCTTCTTCAATAGAAAAGAGGCTAAAGATCACGGCGAAGGTGGTGTATTCGTAGGTTATAAGCCAACAGCAGGGGAAGAAGTTGTTATCGTTGAAGACGTTATAACTGCAGGCACTGCAATACGTGAAACTATGGACATTATGAAAGGTTTAGAGGGTGTAAAGGTTTGCGCTACTTTCGTAATGGTAGATCGTAAAGAAAAAGGTCAAGGCGAAAAGAGTGCTATGGCAGAAGTTGGCGAAGAATTTGGTTTCCCAGTATATTCAGTTGTTGACGTTTACGACATTATCGAATATTTAGAAGAAGACCCCGCAAACGAGGAAAACGTAGCGAGAATTAAAAAATATCTCGAAGTATATGGAGCAAAGGCTTAACATGAAAAGAAGTGTAATCGACACCGTTGATTTAACCGTTGAAGAACTTGACGGAATAATTAAAACTGCTTACGATATTATTGAAAATCCCGATAAGTATGCTGAAAAATGTAAGGGCAAAAAACTTGCAACACTCTTTTTTGAACCATCTACAAGAACTAGACTTTCTTTCGAGGCGGCAATGCTTGAACTCGGTGGTAGCGTAATAGGTTTTTCAGAGGCGAACAGTTCATCGGCATCTAAAGGCGAAAGCATTGCAGATACTGCAAAGGTTATCAGTTGCTATGCAGACATTATTGCTATGCGTCATCCTAAAGAAGGTTCTGCGTACGTAGCGTCAAAAAATGCTTCCATACCAGTTATAAATGCGGGTGACGGAGCACACTGTCATCCAACTCAAACCTTAGCAGACCTTTTGACTATTCATAGAGAAAAAGGCCGTTTAAACGACTTATCGGTGGGTTTTTGTGGTGATTTAAAATACGGAAGAACCGTTCATTCACTCATAAATGCACTTTCTAGATATACGGGAATTAAAGTTGTTTTGATATCTCCAGACGAACTTAGACTTCCTAAATACGTTAGAGAGGGCGTGCTTGAGAAGAATAATATGGAGTACGTTGAAACTAGAGATTTAGAAAGCTCGCTTAAAAACCTTGATATCTTGTACATGACTAGAATTCAGCGTGAGAGATTTTTTGATGCCGACGAATATGAAAGGCTTAAAGACAGTTACGTTTTAACTGCTGAAAAAATGCAACTTGCAAAAGAAGATATGTGTGTATTGCACCCACTTCCAAGGGTAAACGAGATCAGCGTTAAAGTGGACGAGGATAAACGTGCTTGCTATTTCAAACAAGTTTTAAACGGAAAGTATATGCGTATGGCACTCATCTTAAAACTTTTAGAAGATGCCCAAAACGGTGTTGCTCCAACGCACGACGAAAGTCACGTAATAGCAAATAAAATAAGGTGTGTAAACCCAAGATGTATAACCTCTGTTGAACAAGAACTTGAACACAAATTCGAGCCTACTGACAAAGAGGGTGTATATAAGTGTTTATATTGCGAAAGTGAACATAAAATTTAAGTTAAAACGCGACTGAATTGGTCGCGTTTTTCTCATTTTTTAAAAAGGAAATTGTTTGACTTATTATTTTATAATAAAAATAAAAAATATGTCGTTTCTTGCTTGACAACGTTTTTAAAAATATGCTATTATTATATCAACTTAATGGTTTTCTGCGACTGACGGATTGCGTGATTAACACGGTGAAACGGAAAACCAAAAGGAGAAATCCTAATAGCCGACCGTCTGGGCGCACTTATTCTATAGAATTAGTGCGCCCTTTTTAAATTCTTATATACTTCGGTATGCGTCGTTTCTGCAAGATAATTTCCGACTGGGATGACCACAAAGGTCTATCCCATCCGTAAATTCCTTGCGAGCCTAGCCTACCTCGCATCTAAGAATTTAAAACTTTAAAGACTTATCTACTTCGCAATACTAGTCTTTTTTACGGGTTGCGACAATTCCTACGACCAAAGAGGTCGCTCCCTTGTCTCTCCCTCGTAAAAAACCCGTCTTGCTTGTATCTAATCCTTTAAACCTCACTTTGTAAGAGTTAGGCTAAATACACGTATGCAACGTCACGTTGCTGACCAACAAGGTCAACCAAGTCTTTTGGGGCTCACGAGCCTTGGTTAGCTCGCATCTAAGAATTTAAAACTTTAAAGACTTATCTACTTCGCAAAAGTGCGTTTCTGCTTTAAAGTCTAAACCCCGATGACCAAAGAGGTCTATCGTGTCTTATCCTTCAAAGCGAGCCTTCTTTTGCTCGCATCTAAAAATTTAAAAGTTAAAACAAAAAGAAACTCATCTAGGAGATTTAGCATTATGAAAAAAGTAGGAATAGTAATGGGTAGCGATAGCGACCTTCCAATCGTAGAAAAAGCAATGAACACACTCTCATCGCTTGGAATTCCTTTTGAAGTACACGTATATTCAGCTCACAGAACACCATCAGAGGCTGGTGATTTTGCTACAAACGCTAGAGCAAATGGGTTTGGTGCAATTATTGCTGCTGCAGGTATGGCTGCACACCTTGCAGGTGCACTCGCTGCAAGAACCACTTTGCCTGTTATTGGTATTCCTTGTAAATCTTCTAATTTAGACGGCGTAGACGCTCTTTTATCAACCGTTCAAATGCCTACTGGTATTCCCGTGGCAACGGTTGCTATAAACGGGGCTGCTAACGCCGCTTTAATTTGTGCTCAGATTTTTGCAGTTGAAGATCAAGAACTCGCTAAAAAACTCGATGCAAAAAGAATAGCAGATGCTGAAAAAGTACTCGCTAAAGATGCTGAAATTTCGGCTAAATACAACGCTTAGTAAGCGACTCATCGCTTTATAAAATCATAAATAAAATTTTTTTATTATAAAAGGAGAAACAAAAATGACAAAAGCTCTTGTTTACACTGGTAAAACCAAAGACGTATTCGCACTTGAAAACGGAAATTACCTTCTTAAATTTAAAGATGACTGTACTGGTAAAGACGGTGTGTTCGATCCAGGTGAAAACTCTGTAGGTCTTACTATTGACGGTGTTGGTGACGTAAACCTTCGTATGTCAATTTATTTCTTTGAAAAAGTAAACGCAGCAGGCATTAAAACCCACTACGTTAGTGCAAATCTTGAAGATACTACTATGGAAGTTCTTCCTGCAAAGGCTTTTGGTAAAGGTCTTGAAGTTATTTGTCGTCACAAGGCAGTAGGTAGTTTCTATAGAAGATACAGTGATTACATTGAAGAGGGTGCAGACCTTCCAGAATACGTAGAAACAACTTTCAAAAACGACGCAAAGGGCGATCCGCTTGTAACAAAAGACGGTCTTGTTGACCTTGGTGTTATGACTGCTGAGCAATATGACGATATTAAGTCTATGACACAAAAAATTACTCGTATCGTAGCAGACGACCTTAAGGAAAAGGGACTTGTTCTTTATGATATCAAGTTTGAGTTTGGTTATGATAAAGACGGTAAGGTTATGCTTATCGACGAAATTGCTTCTGGCAATATGAGAGTTTATAAAGACGGCGAGTATATCGACCCAATGACTCTTTCTAAATTATTCTTTGAAAAAATCTAAATTTTGGTTTAGTCACGCTTTTGGTAAGGCATTACTAGGGCGTGGCTAACTCACGTTTTACTTGCAATGCAAGTGTTGTACTAAATAACGTAGGCTTTTATAGGAGGAACAATGGGCGGTTTTTTTGGAATCACCTCTAAAAAAGAATGTCTTGTCGACGTTTTCTTTGGTGTAGACTACCACTCTCATTTGGGAACTAAAAGAGGTGGGCTTGCTGCATACGATGAAAAAATCGGCTTGCAAAGAAAAATACATAATATAGAAAATTCACCGTTTCGTACTAAATTTGAAGAAGATTTAGAAGAGATGCGAGGTATTGCTGGTATTGGTTGTATAAGTGATACAGACCCACAACCAATGCTTATTCGTTGCAGAAGTGGTGCTTATGCAATTTCCACAATCGGCGTTATCAATAACGCAGAAACTCTTATAAAAGAAATTGTAGAGGATGGCGTACATTTTGATGCTATGACGGCGGGTAGGGTAAATTCTACCGAACTTGCCGCAGCGCTTATAAATCGTAAGAACACCTTTGTTGAAGGTATAAAATATGCTCAAGACAAAGTAGATGGAACTCTTTCGATTTTAATACTTAAAGAAAATGGGCATCTTATCGCAGCGAGAGATAAAAGAGGTAGAGTGCCAATCATACTTGGTAAAGGGGAAGATGGTTACAGCGTAACCTTTGAATCTTATGCTAACACAAAACTTGGCTTTGCTAACGTGAAAGAACTTGGTGCTGGCGAGGTCGTAGAGATTTCTCCAGAAGATGGTATAGTTCAACTTGCTCCACCTCAAAAAGAAATGAAGATCTGTTCGTTTTTGTGGTCTTATTACGGATTCCCAACGTCAACGTACGAGGGGGTTAACGTAGAGGTAATGCGATATAAAAACGGTGAGATATTAGCCGAGTACGATAAAGCTAATGGAAAAGCACAAGACCTTGACTTTGTAGGTGGCGTGCCAGATTCAGGAACACCACACGCAATAGGTTATGCAAATGCAAGCAAAGTACCTTTTGCAAGGCCTTATATCAAGTACACGCCAACGTGGGCACGTAGTTTTACTCCATCAAGTCAGTTGCAGAGAAGTAAAATTGCAAAGATGAAACAAATCCCCGTACACGAACTTATAAATGGCAAAAGACTTCTTTTTGTTGACGACTCGATAGTAAGAGGAACTCAACTTAAAGAGACCGTTGATTTCCTTTATTCAAACGGAGCAAAAGAAGTTCATATGAGATCGGCTTGTCCACCTATAATGTATGGTTGTAAATACCTTAACTTCACTAGAGCAACTAGCGACTTGGAACTTATAACAAGGCGTACGATACTAGAACTCGAAGGCGAAGAAGGGTTAAAACATATAGATGAATACAGCAATTCCGAAACCGAGCGCGGTAGAAAAATGAGAGATGCTATTTGCAAGAAATTCAATTTTGCATCACTCGAATTTCAGTCTTTAGAAGGACTTATAAAATCAATCGGCTTAGAGCCATGTAAACTTTGCACGTATTGCTGGAACGGCAAAGAGTAAAAGCAAGGAGATAATATTATGCATAAAAATTCTAAATCAGATAGCTACGCAGCAGCAGGTGTTGATATTACCGCAGGTTACAAAGCCGTAGAACTTATGAAAAAGCACGTTGCGAGAACAATCGTAGACGGAGCAGATACAGATATTGGTGGTTTTGGTGGTCTTTTTCCACTCGATATTACCGGTATGAAAAACCCAGTACTCGTTTCTGGTACTGACGGTGTAGGAACAAAACTTAAAATCGCTTTCCTTATGGACAAGCACGATACAGTTGGTATCGACTGCGTTGCAATGTGCGTTAACGACGTTATTTGTTGTGGAGCAAAACCACTTTTCTTCCTCGACTATATCGCTTGTGGTAAAAACGTACCAGAAAAAATTGCAGATATCGTAGCAGGTGTAGCAGAAGGTTGTGTTCAATCTGGTA
This sequence comes from Clostridia bacterium, assembly GCA_017503885.1. Classification (GTDB taxonomy): domain Bacteria; phylum Bacillota; class Clostridia; order Christensenellales; family Borkfalkiaceae; genus UBA10281. The sequence goes on along the minus strand of JAFVSF010000207.1, from coordinate 5,610 downwards.
GCAGACTTATCGGTGGCGAAACTGCAGAAATGCCAGGATTCTATCCTATCGACGAATACGATTTAGCAGGTTTCTCTGTTGGTGTTGTAGACCGTGATAAGGTTATAGATAAAAATTCTATGAAAGAGGGCGACGTTATGATAGCACTCCCATCTTCGGGCGTACACTCTAACGGTTTCTCTCTTGTAAGAAAGGTTTTTGACGTTGAAAAATGTGACCTCAAGACTCCTATGGAAGAACTTGGTGGCAAGTCACTTGGTGAAACTTTACTCACCCCAACAAAAATTTACGTAAAACCAATGCTTGCACTTTTCGAGCAAGTTAAAGTTAAAGGCGTATCACACATTACAGGTGGTGGTTTCTATGAGAACATGCCTCGTTCAATCCCAGCAGGTCTTGGCGTAAAGATTAAGAAAGAAGACGTAAGAGTTCTTCCTATCTTCAAACTTTTACAAAAAGTTGGCAATATTGATGAAAGAGATATGTTCAACACCTTTAATATGGGCGTTGGTATGTGTGCAGTAGTTGCTAAAGAAGATGCAAATAAGGCTATCGAAATCTTAAAGGCACACGGCGAAGACGCATACGTTATCGGCGAAATCGTTGCTAGCGAAGAAGAAGGCGTTATCTTATGTTAAAAATAGCAGTGCTCGTATCAGGAGGAGGAACTAATCTTCAAGCCCTTATCGACTCCGAAAAAAGGGGAGAATTAGGCTGTGGCAAGATATCGTTAGTTCTTTCTTCTAAGCCAGACGTTTACGCTTTAGAAAGAGCAAAGCAAAACGGCATACCGTCAAAAGTGCTTTCTCGTAAAGATTATGCAACTATTAGCGACTATTCAAGAGCGTTAGTAGACGTTTTGGTAAGCGAGGGTATAGACCTCGTTGTGTTAGCAGGCTTTTTAACCATTATAGACGAGCAAGTATATCAAAAATTTCCAAACAAAATAATAAACGTTCATCCAGCACTCATTCCATCTTTTTGTGGCAAGGGTTATTACGGTTTAAAAGTACACGAGGCTGCTTTGGAGAAAGGCGTTAAGGTTTCGGGTGCGACCGTGCATTTCGTAACCCCTGAATGTGACGCTGGCCCAATCATTTTGCAAAAGGCAGTTGCCGTACAAGACAATGATACTCCAGAAACGTTGCAAAGAAGAATTATGGAAGAGGCAGAGTGGAAAATTTTACCAATGGCAGTAAAACTTTTTTGCGACGGAAAAATAAAAGTAGAAAACGAAAGAGTTTATATAAAAGGAGAATAAAATGAAGGTTTCAACCATTGCAAACGAACTCAATTCATTAGCATATCACGGTAGAGGAATTATTATTGGTAAGAGTGCAGACGGAAAAAAGGCTGTATCTGCGTATTTTATTATGGGTAGAAGCGTAAATAGCCGTAATCGTGTATTCGTTTTAGAGGGCGAGGCTATGAGAACTAAAGCTTTCGACGAGTCAAAAATGGTAGATCCACATCTTATTATCTATTATCCAGTAAGAGTGCTTGGCAATAAGACTATCGTAACTAACGGAGATCAAACCGATACTATTTATAATCTTATGGACAAGCAAATGACTTTTGAACAAGCACTTAGAACTCGTGAGTTTGAAGATGACAAGCCAAACTTTACCCCAAGAATTTCGGGTATTATCCGTCGCGAAAATGACGGAATGCACTTTGCTATGTCTATTTTAAAGAGTGCAGAGGGCGACGATAGTTCTTGTGAAAGATTTACTTACGCATATTCAAATCCATTAAACGGTAGAGCAAAATTTATACATACCTACAATTCAGACGGAAATCCACTTCCTTCTTTTGAGGGCGAGCCAAAGACGTTAGAACTTCCAGACGTTTCTATTGACGAACTTACCGACCTTATATGGACAAACCTTAACGAAGACAATAAAGTTTCACTTTTTGTAAGATATATCGACATTGCAACAGGCGAAACAGAAACAAGAGTGGTAAACAAAAATAAATAAGGAGCAAAAAATGAAAGAATTCGCACTTAAATACGGCTGTAATCCAAATCAAAAGCCTTCTAGAATATATATGGCAGATGGAACTGAACTTCCAGTAGAAATCTTAAACGGAAAACCAGGTTACATTAACTTCCTCGATGCATTTAACTCTTGGCAACTTGTTAAAGAACTTAAAATTGCAACGGGTATGGTTTGTGCAACAAGTTTCAAGCACGTTTCTCCAACGTCTGCTGCAGTTGGCAAACCTCTTTCTGATAAACTTAAAAAATCTTGCTTTGTTGACGATATAGAAGGATTAGACGAGTCTCCACTTGCATGTGCTTATGCAAGAGCAAGAGGAACTGATAGAATGTCATCATTTGGCGACTGGATAGCACTTTCAGACGAGTGTGACGCAGTAACGGCTAAAATTATCGCTCGTGAAGTTTCAGATGGTGTTATTGCTCCATCTTATTCTAAAGAGGCACTTGAAATTCTTTGTGCTAAAAGAAAGGGTACGTACAACGTAGTTAAAATCGACCCTAACTACGTGCCAGCAGAAATAGAAACTAAACAAGTTTATGGTATTACCTTTGAACAAGGTAGAAACAATTTTAAAATTGACCACGACCTTCTTAAAAATATCGTAACAGCAAATAAAAATATGCCTGAAGAAAAGGCAATCGATCTTATAATTTCACTTATTACTTTAAAATATACGCAATCTAACTCTGTATGTTTTGCAACCGACGGTCAAGCAATCGGTGTAGGTGCAGGTCAACAATCAAGAATTCACTGTACAAGACTTGCCGCTCAAAAGGCAGACCTTTGGCATCTTCGTATGCACGATAAGGTTTTAGGTCTTCAATTTGCTGAGGGTGTAGGTAGACCAGAGAAAAATAACATTATAGATATTTATCTATCTGATGATTGTGATGAAGTATTAGCAGAGGGCGAATGGCAAAAATACTTTGCTGTAAAACCTGAAGAGTTTACAAGAGAAGAAAAAGCGGCATATCTTAAAACTATCACAGGTGTTGCACTTGGCTCTGATGCTTTCTTCCCATTCTCAGATAATATTGAAAGAGCATTCCGTAGTGGTGTATCTTACATAGCCGAGCCAGGTGGTTCAGTTCGTGATGATTTAGTAATAAAAGCAGCCGATGACCACGATATGGTAATGGCGTTTACGGGAATGAGACTTTTCCACCACTAATTTTTAAGGCTTATATACTTCGCTAGCCTGCGTTTACTGTTTCGCTTTTAAAACCTTGGTGACCGTCAAGGTCTACCAAGTCTTTAAAAACTCACGAGCCTTGGCTAGCTCGCATCTAAGCCTTAAAAATGTCTACTTTATTCAAGTAGCGAGCCTTGCCTACCTTGTTTCTAAGCTTTTAAATAAAAAGTAACGAGACTTGGCTAGCTCGTATCTAAACCTTTAAATCTCACTTAATATGAGTGAAAAAATACGGGGTGGAGCGTCACGCTCCATACAACATTTTAAAACACAAATCTAATAATAAAAAATAAAACTCAAAAAAATTTCGGGAGAACTAAAATGAACTTTTTTGAAGAACTTGAATGCTTTGATAAAGAAGTCCACGAAGCCTGCATGGCAGAACTTAAAAGACAAAGAGATAATATAGAACTTATCGCCTCTGAAAATATAGTATCAAAAGGCGTGCTTTTGGCTGCTGGAACTGTTCTTACTAATAAATATGCCGAAGGTTTTCCTGCTCATAGATATTATGGTGGTTGCCAATGCGTAGACGTTGTTGAAAATATCGCAAGAGATAGAGCAAAACAACTTTTTGGCGCAGAACACGCAAACGTTCAACCTCACTCGGGTGCGAGTGCAAACCTTGCAGTTTGCTTTGCGTTCTTAAACCCAGGCGATACTATTATGGGTTTAAGTTTGGCACACGGAGGACACTTAACTCATGGTTCTCCAGTTAATATTTCAGGTAAATATTTCAATATCGTTCCTTACGAGGTAAATTGCGATAGTGAAGTTTTAGATTATGAAGAAATGAGAAGAGTTGCTCTTGAAAACAAGCCAAAGCTTATTATTGCTGGAGCAAGTGCATATTCAAGAACTATCGACTTTGCAAAAATTAGAGAAATTGCAGACGAAGTTGGTGCTTATTATATGGTAGATATGGCACACATTGCAGGTTTAGTTGCTGCAGGTCTTCATCCAAGTCCAGTGCCTTATGCAGACGTAGTTACTACTACAACCCACAAGACTTTGAGAGGTCCAAGGGGTGGTCTTATTCTTTGTAAAGAAAAGTTTGCAAAGCAAATTGACAAGGCTGTTTTCCCAGGAACTCAAGGTGGACCTTTAATGCATATTATCGCTGCAAAAGCAGTTGCGTTTGGCGAAGCGTTAACCGAAGAGTTTAAAGAATATCAAAAACAAATTATTAAAAATGCTCAAGCACTTTGCGAGGCAATGAAGGAAGAGGGCTTTAGAATTGTATCTGGTGGAACGGACAACCACCTTATGCTCGTTGACCTTCGCAATTTTGGTCTTACTGGCAAAGATTACGAAAAGATGCTTGACGAAGTTCATATTACTGCAAACAAAAATACTATTCCAAACGATCCACAGTCTCCATTTGTAACAAGTGGTTTAAGAATTGGAACTCCTGCAATAACGTCAAGAGGTTTTAAAGAGGCAGAAATGAAACTTATTGCAAGATGGCTTAGACTTATTGCTGAAGATTTTGAGGGTAATAAAGAACAAGTTACGGCAGAAGTTGCCGAGCTTTGTAAAAAATTCCCAATTTACGCTTAATAGTTATATCGCATTACAAGGAGAATAGAATTGAAAATACTCGTAGTTGGTGGAGGCGGAAGAGAACACGCCGTTGTAAAAGCCTTAAAAAAGAATAATCAAATAGAAAAGATTTACGTAACACCTGGTAACGGTGGTATTTCGGCAGATGCAGAATGCGTAAATATCGGTGCAAAGGACATAGATAAAATCGTAGAATTTGCAGTTGAAAAAAATATAGATTATGCAGTGGTAACACCAGATGATCCATTGGTGCTAGGTGCAGTTGATGCTTTGACGGAAAAAGGTATACCTTGTTTTGGACCAAACAAAGCAGCTGCTATAATTGAGGGAAGCAAGGCTTTTTCAAAGGAACTTATGAAAAAGTACAATATTCCTACAGCAACGTACGAAATATTTAGCGATGAACAAAAGGCGATAGAATATTTAAAGAGTCAAAATTTCCCTATCGTTATAAAAGCTGACGGCTTGGCACTTGGCAAAGGGGTTATAATTGCTCAAAATTATGATGAAGCAGTAGAGGCTGTGAAGTCTATGATGAGCGATAAAGTTTATGGAGCAAGTGGCGATAACGTAGTTATAGAGGAGTTTTTAACAGGACCAGAGGTTTCAGTGCTTGCCTTTACGGACGGGAAAACCGTTGTTCCTATGGTGTCTTCTATGGACCACAAGCGTGCAAAAGACGGCGACGAGGGGTTAAACACTGGTGGTATGGGAACTATCGCACCTAATCCTTATTATATAGAGGAAGTTGCAAAGGTTTGTGAAGAAAAGATTTTCTTACCAACGGTAAAAGCAATGAACGCAGAAGGAAGAACGTTTAAAGGCTGTTTATATTTTGGTCTTATGCTAACG
>JAFVSF010000206.1 GCA_017503885.1 Clostridia bacterium | reverse complement strand
CATAAGTTCACCTCTCTTATTAATTTTTCTACCATATTTTTATAAGAACAAACAGCCTTCTCATAATTTTTTTGCTCAATGGCTTTTACACTTAAAGAAATTTCTTTATAAATATATGCAAAAATATCTTTTTTATTGATACTTTTTTCTATTTTTTCCAAGATAGCAGGGGCAATTTCATAATAGTTTTTTACTAAAATTTGACCTTGATGTGTTTGTTTCAAATAATTATCCCTAAAATTTCTTAAAGTAGTTAATTCTTTGCAATCATCTGGCAATCCTAAAAAGTTTACGCAGGCTGACGTTAAAAAACAACCATCATTGTTTTTTATATTATTTGATGTGTCCATAGGCGTGAATTTGTCGCAATAAGAATCTTCTTTTACTCTAACAGGATTACCTAAGGAATTTCTATGATAACAACATAAAAGATTTCCGCCCTCGTAAGAGCGCCAATAGCATTTTTTACAAATTTTTTCCATAATTCTTCCTCCCCAAAAGTCTGTATGATATTATTATAGCACAATATATGGTTATGTGCAACCATATATTAAAAAAAAATTATAGTAAACTTATAGTTGCAAATAACTATATAGGAACTAAATAATGAATAATGTTAATCATGCGTTGGCTTTACGCATTAAAGAGCTTTTAAAAGAAAAAAATATGACACGATATCGTCTAGCAATTAATAGTGGAGTTACGCATTCAACTTTGAAGAACATTATGCATGAGACAGTAAAGGACAATTTATTATCAACAACTATACTAATAGCTAGTGGATTTGATATGACAGTAAGTGATTTTTTAGATAGTCCTCTTTTTTATGAAGAAAATTTAAAAATATAATTAAAGCCCAGAGCTAATGAAGTAAAATCAAAAGTATCTAACTTTTGGGATATATTTCATCACTCTCGGCTTTATTTTAAAAAAGTTTTTCTATCTTATAATGATGGTTGCTTTTTTAGGCAAAGCGCCTATTTCAAAATGGTATTTAACTATGCCAATATCCGTTTTAGAATAAAAACCTACGCCCTTTTTAAGTTCAACCTCTCCGTTTGCTAAAGGCTTAAAGCAAAACTTTTGTTGATTTATTGCCGTAGGGGCTAAAAGAGCGTATTCTATACCTTTTTTAAACCAGTCGGGAATTTCTTTTTCTCCCCATGCAGAAAGGTCGGTAACCTCTTCAAAAGTCTTTGATTTGCGTTTATGCCCCAAGTGTTTGCCGTAGCCCATCGCAATCAATAAATAGAGTTTTTCGCCCTTTTCAATTACGGCTTTTACGTTGCGTTTTTTGTAGGAAATACCAGCCCAGCAAGTGTTTATACCAAGCGTTTGCAAAAAGATAACGAGTTTTTCGCCGTAGTAACCACAGATTTCTTCTTGCCCTTTCCCCTTTTTGCCAACTATTACTATATAGTTTTTTACGTTGATAAGTTTGCTGTAGGCAAAAACACCCGTAAAGGCAGTAGGCTCGTCGTAAAAAACTTGAAAGTGTTGCCCACTTTCTTCGTTCAAATTAGCAACTAAGTCGTTTATAAGTTTTTTGTTTTCTTCTTCAATAGGCGTATCGCGATAAACTCTTACCGAGCGCCTTTTTTCTATTGCTTCAAAAATATCCATAACTACATTTTAAAATAAAATCAAAGAGTTGTCAAGGTAATTGACAAAATCTTGCGCCGTATGTTAAAATTAAAGAGTAAATACAAGCCTATTCAAGGCAAAAGTGGGGCTATATGTCGATTAACGGTTATATTCGTGTTAAAAACTCAATAGAAAAGGAGATTGTTATCGAAAAATCCCGCTTTATTTGTTACACCAAAATGGTGCAAACCGAAGAAGAGGCGAAAGCGTTTGTAGAATCGATTAGAAAACAGCATCCTTTTGCAACGCACAACTGCTACGCCTACGTTACCGAGGGTGGTAAAATGCAAAGATTTTCCGACGACGGAGAGCCACAGGGCACTGCTGGAATACCAATGCTAGAGGTGTTAAAAAACCGAGGGCTTAAAGATACTGCCGTTGTGGTTACTAGGTATTTTGGCGGTATCAAACTCGGTGCAGGGGGGCTTGTTAGGGCTTACTCTTCTTGCACTAGTGCAGGGCTTGACGAAGCAGGCGTTGAGGAAAATATAATTTCTAACGTTTACAAAATTAGTTTTGGCTATGAAAAGTATTCGCTATTTTTAAAATTTATAGAAAAATACAAGCAAAAAACCATCTCTTCCGACTTTGCAGAAGGCGTTGAAATCTGCATTGCAGTGCCTAGCGAAGAAGAGGATTTTTGCGAGAAACTTACCGACTATTTTTTAGGCAAGGTAGAAATTGAAAAAATAGACCAAATTTACGTCGTTTACGGGTGAAAAATGAAAGTTATTACCGATATTAAACCACAGGTTAAAACGCCTACAAGATGCAGTATTTATTTAGACAACGCATTTTATTGTGGGTTAGAACTTGAAACGGTTATGCGACACAGATTAAAAATTGGCGACCAAATCGAGCCGGAAAAACTAGATGAAATACAATTTGACTCTGAACGTGTACGTGCTTTAGATAAGGCGCTTTCTTTCGTTACCAAGAGCAAAAAGACGCAAAAACAGGTAAAAGAGCATTTGTTTAGCAAGGGCTACACCGAGCAAACGGTGGAAAGCGTTATAGAAAAAATGAAAGACTATCGCTTTTTAGACGACGGCGACTATGCTGAATCTTATGCTAAAAGCTACTCTAAAACAAAGGGTAAAAAACTTATTGAAATGGAACTTAAAAAAAGGGGCATTTCAGAAGAAGATATGTCTTTGGCGATAGAAAATATTGGCGACCAAACGGAAAGTGCAGTATTAATTGCCGAAAAATATCTCAAAAACAAGCAAAAAGATAAAGCAAATCTACTAAAATGTTATAAATATTTACTTTCTAAAGGTTTTGACTACGAAGTTTCAAAAACTGTAATAGAAAGATTGGGGCATAATGAAGACGATTAGCGTAGAGAGTATAGATTCGACTAATACCTATCTCAAAAAACTAAAAAAGCCTAAAGAAGATATCCTTATAATTGCAAAAAAGCAAACGGGAGGAAGAGGCACTAAAGGCAGGAGTTTTATTTGTGAAGAAGGGGGCGTATATATGTCCCTTTTAAAACTTTACCCTTGCAAGGCGGAAGAGAGTTTTTCTATTATGATGAATTCTGCAGTAGCCGTTGTAAAAACGTTAAGTGCGTTTGACGTAAAGGCTAAAATAAAGTGGCCTAACGATATAATGGTAAACGGAAAAAAGATTTGTGGAATTTTAATTGAAAACGTTTTCGAGGGAGAAGACGTTGCTCGTTCAATCGTAGGAATTGGTCTTAACGTAAATAACCCTATTGGAAAAGAGATAAAAGATATAGCAATATCTATAAAAGAGGTGTTGGCAAAAGAGGTGTCGGTTGCAACGGTTGTAGCAACGCTCGTGTTTAATTTATATCAGCAAACGAGTTTTGAAGAGTATAAAAAGCACCTTTTATATATGGGCGAAGAAGTGACCGTAATAACGCAAAAATCGACTTATAGGACAGTTATTGACGATATTTTGCCTAACGGAAATATAAAGACAAGCGACGGAGAGATACTCTCTTCTGCCGAGATAACAATAAGGGGATAAGTTTATAAAAAACAATTATAAATAAAGAAAGAGGCAACGAGCAGACTTCTCGTTGCCTCTTTTAACGTAAAAAAATTCAGCGAGGGAATACCTCGCTGAACAATTTACTTTTAGTTTAAAATTAGTCTTCAGGATTTACGTCTTTATAATCTGATGTATTACCTGGCTCTTTGATATCAACTTCATCACAAACTTTTATAGAAATTTCAGTAGTTTCAAAAGCTGTCTTTAAAGAGCATTCAATAGCAGTAATATCACTGCCGTCGCAAGAAATCTTAATGATTAAATGTTCTTCTTCAGTGCTCTTTACGATAGTCATATCGTCGTCGTTTATAAAGAATTGTGCATTTGAAGATACTGTACCACTGATGAGACTAAATATAGATTCAAAAGATGCATCTGATGCTAAATGCCAACCTTTTGGAGTTTTACCTAAAATGAAATATTCAAAGTCGTAAACTTCTTTAACGTCCCAAGATTCAGAACTTTCTGCATCTTTGTAAGAATATTTAGAAGACGTATAAATGCTGTCGCCATCGCAAATAACGGTAGATTTTGAAGATTCCTTTGCTTTCTTCTTTCCGTCTACTGTAGCTTCGGTGCAAACGTACTTGTAATCTACGCTATACTTAAACGTTTCTGCATAGAATATGTCATCTTCTGTTACGTAGTTAAACGCACCCTTTACGGTGTATTTTTCGCTCTCTTGTTCTTCGAGAGTTTTTTCGTTATAATTGTACTTGATAGTGAATTTATAACTGATTTCGTCTAATTTATCAAGGTCAAGGTCTTCAAAATATTTTAAAACGTCATCATGATCAGTAACGAGTTCACCTTTAACTTTGGTAGAACCACAAGCAACGAAAGAAAGAGATAAAACTAAAACAAATAATAAACTTAAAAACTTTTTCATATTAATTTTCTCCTCCTCAATTAGTTATATTTATAGTAGTCTTTAGGACGCTTTGCAGAACCAGACATAGCTTTCTTTATAGTAATCTTAAACGAAGAAATAGATTCGTCTCCGTCCATATCGTGTTCACTGTGAGAGTAAATTTGAAGAGATTTTAAAGTAATACCGTCTTTATCAAGTTTAACGATACATTGTTCAAGGTCGTCGCCATCTTCGCAAGCGTATTCGATAGTGTCGTCAGAAAGATATAATTCGCCATCTTCAATATCAAAACCTAACATATTGAAAACTACCAATGGATTTTCAATAATTGAGAAATATGGCATGCTATATGGAGTAGAATCGTATTCTACTTCAGACGCCTTGCCGTCTTCAGAAGATTCTTTAACTTCTGTTTTTACGTACCAAGCACCTTCTACGAAAATAACTGTGGTAGTTGAAGTTTCTTCGAACTTTTCATCGTCTTCAGTGTATTCGCTAGTAGTTTTGATTTTGAGAGAGAGTTTGCTTTCAAATTGGTATGGAGAGTAGTAATACTTACCAGTGATTTTAGAAGTTTGTTTACCTTCCACGTCATCATAAGAAAACTCTTCGGTGCTTTGACCAGAAATAGAGTACCATTGACCTTTACGAAGTTCGCCCTCGTCAAGCCAATCTTCATAACGCTCTTCGTAGTCTTCTATCCACTTTTCAGCGTCTTCAAAGTCTTTAATT
>JAFVSF010000205.1 GCA_017503885.1 Clostridia bacterium | reverse complement strand
TCCGGATATTATTAAAGAAGAAGGAAAGTATGACGTTTCTGAATTTGAAAACGTCATTAAGGAAACGGTTGAAAATGCTTGCTTAAATCTCAATGAAATGAGAAAAACTGAGGGCGAAAAGTTAATAAATGATATGCTTTCTAGAGTTGATACAATTGATAGTTTGCGTGTTAAAATTAAGGAACGTGCTCCACTAGTCGCTCAAGAATATAAAAACAAGTTAACAGAAAGAATAACTGAGGCTCTTAAAGACGTTAAGTATGACGAGGCAAGGCTTTTAAACGAAGTAGCCTTCTATACGGATAGAGTTAATATTGACGAGGAATTGACTCGCTTAGAATCTCACGTTAAGCAATTCCGTGAAATTATTAAAACCAAGAGTTGCGGAAAGAAATTAGACTTTTTAATGCAAGAGTTTAATAGAGAAACAAATACAATTTGTTCAAAATCAAACGATATAACTATAACCGGTTACGGACTATCTCTTAAAAATGAGATTGAAAAGGTAAGGGAACAAGTTCAAAACATTGAGTAATATGAGAAACGTTTTAATAGTTTTGTCCGGTCCTTCCGGCGTAGGAAAAGGTACGATAGCAAAAGAGTTAGTTAAAAGAAATAAAGATATTTCTTTAAGTATTTCATGTACTACAAGGCAACCTAGAAATGGGGAGATAAACGGCAGAGAATATTTCTTTGTTTCAAAGGAAGAATTTAATAATAGAATTAATCAAAATGATTTTTTAGAATACTCTCAACATTTTGAAAATTTTTATGGAACGCCAAAAAGTTTCGTTTTAGATAAATTAAAAGATAATAACGTTCTTTTAGAAATTGACGTAAACGGCGGTTTAAACGTTAAGAAGAATTTTAAAGATGCCGTACTTATTATGCTTGAACCACCAACAATAAATGATATCGTTTTGCGTCTTAAAGCAAGAAATACCGAATCTGATGAAGAAATTAGCAAGCGCATGGAAAGAATTAACTACGAGTTAAGCATGCGTGATAAGTATGATTACGTTGTTGTTAACGACCAATTAAACGTTGCTATTTCACAAATAGAAGAAATTATAAAAAAAGAAAAACCATCTTAAAAGGAGAATAAGATATGATACATAAACCACCAATTGACGAACTTGCAGATAAAATGGGTTCAAAATACGTTCTTTGTGTAGTTACAAGTAAGCGTGCTAGACAATTATTAGAACACGCTCAAAGCCAAGGTTATAAAGAACTTCCTAATAAGGAAAAACCTTTATCTATTGTTGCACAAGAGATTTATGATAGCAAATTGATTGCCACAAACGACTAATAGACGTCAATGTGTCCATCACAAAATGATGGGCATATTTATTATTTTTAGAGTAAATTTAAATAAATGTTTGCTGATGTAATAGTCGATATAAATCATACTGAAGTCGATAAAATTTTTGAATATAGGGTTGACGGGCTTTCTGCAAAAGTAGGGAGCAGATTACGTGTGCCTTTCGGCAATAAAGCCATTGAGGGAATTGTTATCGCTTTAAAAGAAAATGCTCAGTATAACGAAGAGAAGGTAAAGTCTGCTTTTAAGGTTTTAGAAGAAATTCCAGCCTTAACACAAGAGACGCTTTCTCTATCCGACTACGTATCGAAAACATGTTATTGTACACGCGCTAATTCGCTCAGACTTTTTTTGCCGAGTGAAATGCGTAAGGGTAGAATTAAAGAAAGGTTTGAAAAATTTGCTTGGTTATCTTTTCCAGAAAGGATAGAAACCGACGTAAATAGCCTAAGAAAAAGTGCCTCTAAGCAAAGAGATTTATTATATTTTTTACTTGAAAATGGTAAAAGTAAACTCTCTTATTTAGCCGAATTATTTGGATATAGTGCAGTTAACTCTCTTGAAAAGAAAGGCTTAATAAATTTTACTGAAGAAAAGTTTTTCCGCTCTCCGT